>JAAFHW010000138.1 GCA_013298525.1 Flavobacteriia bacterium | reverse complement strand
ATTTATTAATAAAAGTAACAATCCAAAAACTGATAAAAAACGCAAAAAAGCTAAGAGTTTAGTCGTATTAGACTTACTCTTAGCTTTATAAAAATATTGAAAATAAGACAAACCACCAGCTACTATAACTGACAAGATTATTAATACTAAAGTGGATTTGTTCATTTTTTAGATTAAAATAATTTTATGTTAACATTCCTCCATCAACATTAAGTACTTGTCCTGAAACATAAGCACTCATGTCAGATGCAAAGAAAAGACAAGCATTAGCTACATCTTCAGGTGTTCCTCCACGTTTTAACGGAATAGAATCTCTCCAACCTTGAACAACATCTTCGTTAAGTTTTGCAGTCATTTCGGTTTCAATGAAACCTGGAGCGATAGCATTACAACGAATATTTCTTGAACCAAGTTCTAATGCAATAGATTTAGTAAAACCAATCATTCCTGCTTTTGATGCAGCATAGTTAGCTTGTCCAGCATTTCCTTTCACACCTACTACACTACTCATGTTTACAATAGAACCTTTTCTATTTTTCAACATTACTTTTTGAACCGCTTTGGTCATATTGAAAACCGATTTTAAGTTGATTTCGATTACTTTATCAAAATCCTCTTCGCTCATTCTCATTAACAAATTATCTTTTGTAATTCCGGCATTGTTGATTAAAACATCAATGTTTCCAAATTCTGCCATAACATCGTCAACTAGTTTTTGAGCTTCGTTAAAATCTGCTGCATTTGATTTATATCCTTTTGCTTTAATTCCTAAAGCTGATAATTCATTTTCTAAAGCCAAAGCTGATTCGGCAGATGAACTGTATGTAAAAGCTACGTTTGCTCCGTGTTGTGCAAATACTTTTGCAATTCCGCTACCAATTCCACGGCTAGCACCTGTAATAATAGCTACTTTTCCTTCAAGTAATTTCATAATAGTTAGGTATTTTGTTTGTCTATTAAATAAAAGCCAAATATAAGACTAATTTACTATTTCTAAAATATTAGAGTACATTTAAACCTTTTTAACAAGTTTAAGTCTTAAAGTGATACTTTAAAATAATGAGTAGCAACCACAGCGATTTTATTGCCATTTACAACCAATATAAAGTATTGGTTTATAATGTTGCGTTGCATTACCTTCAAAATGTGGAAGATGCAGAAGAAATTACTCAAGATGTATTTGTTCAAGTTCACAATTCATTAGATTCATTTAAAGAAAATTCATCACTTAAAACTTGGATTTACAGAATCACAATTAACAAAAGTTTAGATTTTATAAAACATAAAAATAGTGTAAAGCGCTTTTTTATTTTTGGTAAAAAATCAGAAAATGAAAAGGAACTCGAAATTCTATCTAATTTTGAACATCCCGGAATTGATTTAGTAAACAAAGAAAATGCAGCAATTCTTTTTAAAGTAATCAATGAATTAAATGAAAATCAGAAAACCGCTTTTATTCTATCAAAGTTAGATGGATTGAGTAATCCTGAAATTTCTGAGATAATGAATGTTAGTATTTCATCCGTGGAATCACTTGTTTTTAGAGCAAAAACAACTTTAAAAGAAAAATTGAGTAAAAAATTTGAAAATTACCGCAAGAAATAAAAAACAATTTCGTCTAATTAATTATGGAAAGAGAAGATTTTATAAATAAAGTTTTAAAAAGTGTTGATGGAATTGCCAAAGCGACTCCAAGTGATGCTATTTTTCTAAAGATTGAAAAAAAAATTAAGGAAACAACAATTTCAACAAAAGTATTGTGGCTAGTTGCAGCGTCAATTGTGGTTTTAATTTCATTTAATATAATGCTATTGAATGATAAATCTAATTCCAATGAATCTGAAATAGCTAGTTTAGAGCATTCAATAAATAAAAGTAATCAATTATATAAGTAGTAATGAATAAGACTAAAGTATTAGTATTTGCAGTAATTGTATTAGTAGCATTAAATTTTGGAATTCTTGGATTTCTATTTTTATCAAAGAATAATGATGGACCAAGAGGAAGAAAAATGCCTAGAGAAATTGTAATTGAAAAACTTCATTTTGATGAAAATCAAATTACTGAATATGATAAAACAATCAAATTACATCAGGAAACTATTAGAAGTATTGATGATTCTATTAGAAATACAAGAAATGAATTGTATAAATTATTAAATTCAGAAACTATTGATTCATCAAAAAGAGATAGTTTATATTTGAAATTTGCAGGTTTTCAAAAACAAATTGAAACCACACACTTCAATCATTTTGTAGAAATCAAAAAACTTTGTAAAAAAGAGCAGTTAACCGACTTTAATAATCTTACAGAAGAGTTAAGCAAAATTTTTAATAATAGGAGAAAACCAAAAAATGAATAAAAAAATAGTTCTTTTTATACTTTGTCTCCTTTTTTTTAAAAGCGCTATAGCTCAAAAAGAAAAGGATTCTTTGTGTTTTGGAATTAAACTGAAGTGGAAATCTGAAAATTTAGAATTAAATAAAAACTACTGTTCCAAGAGTGATACATTGCGATTGAGTTTATTGAAATTTTATATTTCAGGTATTGAAATCAATTATGAGGATGGTTCTATTTATAAAGAAAAAAAAAGTTATCATTTAATTGATTTTGAAGATGATAATTCCAAAATATTTACCATTTCAAAAAATGAAAACAAATCAATTTCAAAATTAGTTTTTAATATTGGAGTTGATAGTTTAGCAAGTGTTTCTGGAGCGTTATCTGATGATTTAGATTTACAAAATGGAATGTATTGGGCCTGGCAAAGTGGTTACATCAACATGAAAATTGAAGGAAAAAGTAACAGTTGTAAAACAAGAAAAAATGCTTTTCAGTTTCATATTGGTGGTTATTTAGAGCCGAATTATGCATTGAGAAAAATCAGTATTAATTGTAAAGACAAAAATCAAATTGTTCTAGTAATGGATTTATCAAAATTATTTGAAGAAATAAATCTTTCAGAAACAAATTCGATAATGATTCCTGGGAAAGAAGCCATGAAAATTGCAGATTTATCAACAAAAATATTCACTATTGAATGAGAAAAATACTTCTTTTATTGGGATTTTCGATTTCAATTTTTGGAATTTTAGCTTTTTCAAAAAGTTACTTCACTCCTATTTATTTTGATATTCCAAAAGGATTTCCAAAACCTGTTTATGATTTTAAAAACAATCCATTAACCGTAGAAGGGTTTCAATTAGGTAGAAAATTATTTTACGATCCCATTTTATCAAAAGATTCGACTATTTCATGTGCAAGTTGCCATTTACAACAAACAGGTTTTACACATGTTGATCATGATTTAAGTCACGGAATTGATGGCAAAATTGGAACTCGAAATTCATTAACCTTACAGAATTTGGCTTGGAGCAAAACTTTTATGTGGGATGGCGGTGTAAATCATCTTGATGTTCAGGCAATTGCTCCAATTACAAGTGAAGTTGAAATGAATGAAACACTAGAAAATGTTGTAAATAAATTAAACAATAGTAAAGAGTATCAAGAATTATTTCATAAAGCTTTTGGCACCAAAAAAATCACAGGACAACTAACTTTAAAAGCTATTTCGCAATTTGTAGTTTCGTTGACAACTTCCAATTCAAAATATGATAAAGTAATTAGAAAAGAAGAAAAATTTACAGAAATGGAACAAAAAGGATATGAATTGTTCAAACAAAATTGCGCTTCATGCCATACAGAACCTTTGTTTACAAATCATAATTTTAAAAATAATGGTTTACCAATTGATACAACTTTGAACGATTTTGGTAGAATGAAAATTACCCAAAACCCAAAAGATTCCTTATTATTTAAAGTTCCAACCCTAAGAAACATTGAGTTTACCTTTCCCTATATGCACGACGGAAGATTTAAAACATTAAGTGAAGTTGTCAAACATTATAATTTTGGAATTAAAAAAAGCAAAACTTTATCAAAAGAATTAGAAACACCACTTAATTTGTCAGATAATCAAAGAGTTGAATTAATTTCATTCTTGAAAACATTAACCGATAAAGAGTTTTTATTTAATCCAAGATATAGTTTTCCAAAAAATAATTAATAAAAATGCAAGAATTAAAAAAAATTATCGTCTAATAAAATAACCATAAACTATAACCAATGAAAAAAATTGTTTTGATTGTGTTCATTACCACAATTTTTACCCATGCCCAAACCAATCCTGCCATTACAAATTGGTTGCAAAACACAACAGGAATAACAGGTCGTCATTATGTTGCTGGTAACTCCACTCCTATTAACGATGCTGTTTTGGCCAATGTTCAAACGGTTCATTACGATGGTACATGGGTTTATGTTTCAGCAACTGGAATTCCAGCTTATATTACAGGACCATTTCTAG
>JAAFHW010000139.1 GCA_013298525.1 Flavobacteriia bacterium | reverse complement strand
AATTGAAGCATTCTTACCAGGTTCACAAATTGATGTGAAACCAATCCGTGATTACGATGTATACGTAAACAAAAACATGGAATTCAAAGTTGTGAAAATCAACCACGAATTCAAAAATGTTGTTGTTTCGCACAAAGCACTTATCGAAGCCGATATCGAAGTTCAGAAAAAAGAAATTATTGGTCAATTAGAAAAAGGACAAGTATTAGAAGGTGTTGTTAAAAACATTACTTCTTATGGTGTGTTTATTGACTTAGGTGGTGTTGATGGATTAATCCACATTACTGACCTTTCTTGGTCAAGAATCAATCACCCAAGTGAAGTTCTTGAATTAGATCAAAAATTGAACGTAGTTATCCTTGATTTTGATGACGAAAAAACAAGAATCCAATTAGGATTGAAACAATTAAACGCTCACCCATGGGATGCACTTGGTGCTGAACTTAAAGTTGGTGACAAAGTGAAAGGTAAAGTAGTAGTTATCGCTGATTACGGTGCTTTCATTGAAGTTGCTGAAGGTGTTGAAGGTTTAATCCACGTTTCTGAAATGTCTTGGTCTACTCACTTAAGAAGTGCTCAAGATTTCGTGAAAGTTGGTGATGTTGTTGAAGCTGTTGTTTTAACTCTTGACAGAGACGAAAGAAAAATGTCATTAGGTATCAAACAAATGACTCAAGATCCATGGACTGATATCACTTCTAAATACCCAGTAGGTTCTAAACATACAGGTATCGTTAGAAACTTTACAAACTTTGGTATTTTCGTAGAATTAGAAGAAGGAATTGATGGATTAGTTTACATCTCTGACTTATCTTGGACTAAGAAAATCAAACATCCATCAGAATTTGTTAACGTAGGTGACAAACTTGATGTAGTAGTATTAGAATTAGATGTTGAAGGACGTAAATTATCTTTAGGTCACAAACAAACTACTGCTAATCCTTGGGATAAACACGAAGATGCATTTGCTGTTGGAACTATCCACACAGGAACAATTGCTGAAATCGTTGACAAAGGAGCTACTGTAGATTTCGGAGATGATGTTGTTGCATTTATTCCAACACGTCACTTAGAAAAAGAAGATGGTAAAAAATTGAAAAAAGGTGACGAAGCTGAATTCAAAGTAATTGAGTTCAATAAAGAATTCAAAAGAGTTGTTGCTTCTCACACTGCTATCTTTAGAGAAGAAGAAGAGAAAAATGTTAAAGCTGCGTCTGAATCAGTTGCTGCTTCTAACAACAATAATCAAGCTTCAACTTTAGGAGATAACAATGATATCTTAGCTGAATTAAAAGCTAAAATGGAAAAAGGAGGAAAATAATTCTCTAATTTTCTAAAATACTTTAAAAGCTCTCAAGAAATTGGGAGCTTTTTTTGTATCAATTAATTGCTAATAAATTACTTTCTTCAGGAGTAAAATCATTGACAATAGTATAAGTTTGGATATTTGTAATAGCCATTTCATCTAAAATAGAAACCAAATTGCCAAAATTAGATTGCTTGCTAGGTTTGATGATAACTATCGCGCCTCGTTCACGATCACCTATTTTTTCAATAATTCTTTTATTTAGCTTTAATAACTGATTTCTAATGCCATCTTTTCCGTAACCTAAGGTTTTAGGTTTTTCTTCAGGAGCTTCAAGTAAGCCTTGAAAAGTAATAATTTCATCATTATCATCAAGTAAAATGGTAATGACTCTATTAGTTCTTAGGCCACATCCAAAATAACATCCACCACCACAACCTGTATCAGGTAAACCCAAATCAATTATTTTTGGTTTAGATAATTCAACTGATACCATATAAAAAACAATTAACAAAAAAGAAATGTTAACCATTGCAGTTAAATCTATTCTAGGTCTTAACTTTTTACTTCTAGGTTTGTTTAAGCTATTAAAATCTTTAGTGTCCATAGTAATAATTTTTAGAAGTTATAATTATTTTGCAAAAGGCATCTACTTTTATAACGATAACATTTTTAGATTATTACAAAGACAAACTTAAACTATACTAATTTTCCTTAAAAGGTCGGTTCCAAATCATGTTATTAAAGTTTTTTCCCATCATGAAAAAATAATAAGCTATCGTACCTACCATTGATTTAAACAGGAATAGAAAAATAATTAATGGTGCAAAAGAAACTGATTTACTCAAATTATTGGTAGGAGTAAAGTAGGTTCCCATTAAACTCACAACCAAACAGAACAATAGAAAGTACACAATATTTTTGAAAGGTAAAACCATAAGTTTTCTGTACCAAGCCAAATCATTGCCCCATTGGTGTATCAAATAATAATAGTCATTTCCAATAGGAACAAAAAGAAGCGGATCATCATAATTCTTTAAATTGAATGCTTTACTTGGAGCAACAATTTTGAATCCTTCTAATTTTGTATGGTGTTCTTTTTCTAAGGAGTTAATTTTAGTAACTGCTTCTTCGGGAATTTTATTTGCAAAAAGAGAACTTTCCAAAAAGCGTAAACGGTAGTCAATGCAAATTTTCTTGATTTGATTTTCATGAAAAATATTTTCAGTTTTCAATAAACTAAAGTTAAAATCATTAGAATTTGTTGAACTTTCACCTTTCAAGTTGTTCGAAATTCGCTCTCGTTCTATTTCATTTTGGTTTAAAATGGAATAGACTTCCTCAAGAAGTTGCTCTTCTGATAGTGTTTTTTTTCTGTTCATCAACAACTCTTCAACCAAGGTTCTGTTTTTTAGTAACATGATTTTAATTTATTTAAATGAATGTACTTCTTTTTCAATAAGTTCTAAATTAATTAATTAGTATGAATTTGAAAAATTTTTCACCAAAATTCATTTATTAAACTAATGTTAATTTTCAACATTATAAAACCAAATAAAAAGTATCAGCGTAAATGCTTGTATAAACTTTTAAAAAATAAATTATTATGAAAACTAGAAACATTTTTTCAGCTTTAGTATTGTCCTTATCTCTTTTTGCAACAACATTGACTTTTGCTCAAAAAGAAAAAACAGTTAATGTAGGTGGAGCACCAATGTATCCTTCAAAAAATATTGTTGAGAACACTGTAAATTCAAAAGATCACACCACTTTGGTTGCTGCTGTAAAAGCTGCTGGTTTGGTTGAAACATTACAATCAAAAGGACCATTCACCGTTTTTGCCCCAACCAATGCTGCATTTGACAAATTACCAAAAGGAACTGTCGAAACTTTATTGAAACCAGAAAATCTAAAAACGCTACAAACTATTTTAACTTATCACGTAGTTGCAGGTAAATTAAATGCTTCAGATTTAATGAATTTGATTAAAAAAGGAAATGGAAAAGCAACATTAAAAACAGTTTCAGGTGGAACTTTAACAGCTTGGATGAAAGGAAAAGAAATTTATTTAACTGACGAAAATGGAAACAGTTCGAAAGTTACTATTGCAGATGTAAATCAATCTAATGGAGTTATTCACGTTGTAGATAGCGTTGTAACACCAAAAGCATAAGGTTGTTATTTTGTTTGGTTAAAAGAAGAAACCCATCTCAATTGAGATGGGTTTCTTTATTTATATTATTTTCTGTTATCTTAATTGTGCTCCTAATTCACTTTCAAAATTAGATTGAAGTTTGCTCATGATTTTATCAATTTGAACATCAGTCAATGTTTTGGTAGTATCTTGAATTGTAAAACTTACAGCATAAGATTTTTTTCCTTCTGGCAAATTCTTTCCTTCATAAACATCAAATAAATTAATGTCTTTCAAAAGTGATTTCTCTGTTTGACGAGCTACTTTGTAAATAGATTCAAAAGCAACATTAGTATCTACTAGCAAAGCAAAATCTCTTCTAACTTCAGGATATTTAGGAATTGCATTAAACTTAATTTTATTTGAAAGTAATTTAATTACCAAATCCCAGTTGAATTCTGCATAAAAAACTTCTTGCTTGATGTCAAAATGTTTTAAAATGGATTTTTTAACGGTTCCCATTTCAACCAAAGTATCATTTCCTAATGCAAATGCTATTCCTTCTGAAAAAATATCGTTTTCTACAGGTAAATTTTGAGTTTTATCAAATCCTAATCGCGATAAAATTGAGTTTACATATCCTTTAAATAAAAAGAAGTCTGTAGGTTTTTCAATGTTTGTCCAACTTTCTGAAACACGATTTCCTGAAACAAATAAGGTTAAATGTTTCTTTTCGTTGTATCCAGATAATAATTTACGGTAACTTTTTCCGAATTCAAATAATTTTAAATCGCTATTTTTTCTGTTGATATTATATGAAATCGCTTCCAATCCTGAGTACAACATCGATTGTCTCATTACAGATAATTCGCTACTCAATGG
>JAAFHW010000137.1 GCA_013298525.1 Flavobacteriia bacterium | reverse complement strand
ATTGCGGTGTGTTAAAATTGCCACCAATGTTATATCGCTTTGCGTCTGTTGCTACTGCGAACACCGATCAAAATAAAACTATGGAATTAAATTGAAAGATAAAATTGTAGTAACAAGTTTATTTTCCACGAAGACTAAATAGCAAGTGCAAGCCCAGTAATTGGTGTAAACCGTTATTAGCGATAGCTTTTTATTGCACCCTAAAAAAGAATTCCATCGCTGCAGTTGTGTTTTCTTGATTAGCTAGCAATTTCGAAATTTCAATTTCTTCATGATATGTGCAGCCGCCACATATAGGAACTTTTAGTTTTGATTTAAACAATTGAGTTATTCTTTCAGTTTCTTGTTTTGTTAAAGTTATTATTTTTTCATTTGCTAATCTTCTGCATAGAACTACAGCTAAAAAGTTTTCGCCAGGAATTTTTGAAAATAATAATTGCTTAATAGATTTATATTTTTTCTCAAATAATAAACTATCAAATTTTGAAACCAACTTTGTTTCAGATCCAGAATAGCCACAAGCATAGCCTAAAGTTTCTTCACTTTTAGTTTGAGAATAAATCGAAAGAGAAAATAATATTAAAAAGAGAGAAAGAAATTTTTTCATGATTATCGATTTTTCTAAATTGTCGCAAACGTGTCGCAGCTTAAACAGGTTGCTGATGCAATAACGAACCAAACAAACCTACAAATTTTCTTTGAAAAGTACAGTTTTAGTCACTAGATTATTTTCTTAATTTGTTCCAAAATGATTTTTTAATAGTCAAATCTTTTCTGTTATTATCTAATATTTCTTTGCAATTGTTTTTTATTATTAAATCTAAAAGCGCATTGTAACCATTTTCAATTTTGTAGTTAATTTCGTTTTCATAAAGAGGGAAAAAGCTGTAAATATTGATTCTTCTACCATTTTTATTAATTTCTGTAAAATCTTCTTCAAAAGTTGCTGATGGTAATATAACGCCTCCTATGAAGTTTGTGTCGTCACCATATGTATCTAAATCTTCTGTATATCTGATAGTATGTCCAATTCCTAGCCAGGTGTCGTAATGATGTGGGAATTTCCCAGTTACCTTTAGCATTTTAATTATAAAATCATTTTTGTTTTCTCCAGTATAAACTTCATTAAATTCTACATCTTTTGGAATTAACATCATTAACTCTGCAAACTTATAATTATCCTTTTCTTCAACAATTTCTGGTAAATTCATTTCTAAAGTGCTCATTCCACTTGTCAATAGAATATTATAATTTAAGCTTTTAGGTTTTATTAAATAGACATGTAATTTAAAATCTAATGACATAATTTCATGAAATACTTTTACCTCTTCGTTAGGAAAATGTTGTTCCACATGTTCGGCTATCCATTCTGAATGTTCATTAAAATATTCTTTGTCTTGAAAATACTGTAAGGTTTCTTCTATATTCATATTTTAAGCTAGTTGCTAACGTTCTAGTGCTAGGCGAGGTTGCGAACTTCGGAACTGATTATTTTCTGTTAAAGATAAAATTTCTTGTGAAACGTAAACGTGAATTTACTACAAAATTCGCAATCTTGCCAAACGCTTGTTAGCTGTAGTTTTTATTTTCACTCAAAACCATATCTCAAAACCATATTTGAATTTACATTTCGTTTTCTCATTTGAGCTGGTTTCCATTCATCGGTTTTAATAATTTTTTTCAATTCACTTTCAAAATATTTTTCTAATTTATGATTTGTTTTAATGTCAAAATTAAAACTAAAATATGTGATTTTAGCATTTCCTTCTTTATCCACGAAGAATGAAATATCTACAAAAGACGAAACATTATAATTTGGTCTTTTTATATAATCTTTTGGATAATTAATCGCCGCATCAATTTCTTTTTGCATAACTTCACTATATTCATCTTCGCTATCATCTTTGTCGTTCGGATAATTTGGTCTTCTATCACATTTCGCATAATACATCGTGTCATTTATATGCTTATTTAAGTATTTTTCATCAGCTACATTAAGCAATGAATCGACAAATTTTTTACCATATTTTTGGTTGATTTTTTCATCCATTAATTTGCAATAACAATTTTCAGTTTGATTTTCATACACAATACAAGAAGAGCCTTCATTTCTAAATTCAAGATTATTTTCTTTAAGTATTTCTATTAATTCTTTTTCATAGCGTAGATAATGATTATAAATATTCCCTGAATAATGACAATAAGTTAATTTGCCTTTTTTTATTTCTTTTTCTGCCTCTGAAATTTCTTTTAAGCAAGTAGTGTCTTCTTGTTTAATTGATTCAATAAATGAACCTTTCGGTTTACTTTCAAATTTACAGGAAATTAAAGTTAAGCATAAAAAAGAATAAAATATTGTCTTCATAAATTCTGTCGTTCTAGTGAGGAAAAATAGCCACTAACGTTCCCAAGCTTTCGCTCTGTTGCTGCTGCAATCACTGACCAAAACAAAACTACAATTTTTCTAAGAAAGATAGAGTTGTAGCAACTAGATTATTTTCAACTAAGACGAAAATAGCAAGCGCAAGCCCAGCAATTGGGGTAAACCGCTGTTGTACCTAGTTTTATTTCTTTAAATCTTGAACTTTTTTAATATCACAACCAATTACAAATACTCTAATTCTAATATCATTTTTCCCTCCGTATGGAATTTTATCAAACCGATGTTTTACTCCACGTTTTTCCAATTCAGAAGTTAAGCTTTTCAATTCGTCTTCATTTTTTAAAATCGCAATACAGTGAGTTTTTGCAGTTTGGTCAGTTTTAATTTGCTCAAAAGCAAAATTTACTGCTTCTTTTTCTGTAGAAAAATATTTTAAGTTTTCTCTATTTCCACGTTCAGTAAAATACCAAGAGTATAAATTTCCATTTTTTTCAATTCCAAAACCTTCATAGATAAAATTCCCATTGATACTATAACCGTCAAAATGATAGCAATTATCTTCCATCCATTTTACTAATTCTATTTCTGTTTCAGGATGCATTATGTTATTTAATTCGGGTTTTTTAAAATTAGGTACAACGTTTCGCGGCTTCATGAAGTGGCGATGAACCAAGACCAAGCCTTTACAAATATAGAAAAAACTTTTAATTAATAACCTTTCCCATTTCTGATAAATCCCGAGCCTCGCCATTTCTTGAAACCGCTGTTACCAGCAGTTTTTATTAATATTCATCTTTTATTTTATTCCATTTTTTGTTTTTATAAACATATATAGTTTTTGAATTCCCCAAACACATACCTGTATAACCGTATTCAATTAATGCAATTGTATATTCTTTATTGAATATTGGTTTCAATATATATATTAAATCTTCACAAATTTTTGTTTGAAAATTCACATCTTTATTTAAAATTCGTAGTGAATCACGATTTATTATTTTAATGTTTCTTTTTAATAAGATACTTTCATCTAGTACAAAATTTTCTGAAAGTTTGTTCAAGCTATCAAGTTCCTTTTTGTTTTTTATTGAAAGTCTTTTAGAGTAAAAATTGACATATTGAAACGTTGGACTTTCAAGTGTATCAATTTCAATCATACTTTTTTTAGGGATTTCTAATAAACAATCTAAATTTTCTTGAGAAATAATATATTCAATAAGTTCATTAGCCTTTTTGTTATATTCAAATTTCGGCTTAATAATTTCCTTTTTACAAGAAACTAATAAAAATGTGGATGATATAAGTAGTAAAATTCTAATTTTCATACGTTTTTTTTGTCTTAAAATTGCGTTAGATTCTTGATTCTGCGGCAAAATTGCTGGTAACTAGTATATAGTCGCTACGTTATAGCGCCTATACACCCAAATAAGGTATGATTAGCGCTACTTTTAGCTTATTTTAATCAAATATACCAAATTCCTACAAATCAGCAACAAAAAAAAACTCCCAATGTCTTGAGAGTTTGTCTTTTATTTATCAATAGAGCCGAGGACGCGTTTCATGAAATCGTTGAGGGCTTCTTTCTTGTCTTTGCCTTCTTTGATCATTTTATGAACTTCGATGGCACCATACATATTAGAAATTAACTCGCCGATGACTTCCAATTCTTCGTCCTTCAAACTCGGAACTTCGCAAAGGTTTTCCAAAACTTCAATCGTTTCAACCAAATAGTCTTGATCGTTGTCTTCTATAAATTGCGTTAAGTGTTTTATTACTGGTAATTTCATTTTTTAGATTTTTGGATTGTTAGAAAGATAGATATATCTAAAAATGTAACAATCAAAATTAAACTACTTCATTAACCAATTCGGTCAATACTTCTAATTTAGTTGTTTGGCTTTGGTTTACTAAAACGCCATTTTTAAAGGTTGCAAAAGTTGGAAGATTATCCACTTTAGCCATTTTTCTTGACTCTGGAAATTTTTCCGCATCTACAATTAAGAATGGAACGCTTTCGTTTTGAGAAGCCAATAGTTTGAATTTTGGTTTCATGATACGGCAATTGCCA
>JAAFHW010000136.1 GCA_013298525.1 Flavobacteriia bacterium | reverse complement strand
TTACCCCAATCTGTAATATATACTGAACTTTATGATGATGTAATAACAAATTGGAAAGGCAAACATAATTTTGTTCACCGAGTAAAAGTTAAAGTAATCGAAGATGTAGTATCTAAATATGAAGGCAATTTTCTTTATCTAGATTCTGATACTTACTTCACAAAAAACTGTTCTGAAATCTTTGAAAACATCAATTCTAATGCTATTTATTTTGATAAATGCGAAGGCAAATTAATTGATAACAAAGGTGGAATTGCTAGGAAAATGAAAGCTTTTTTGAAAAACGAAAGTGAATTTAAGATTCCATCATTAAATGAAACTATAAAAATTGATTCCGATTTTACGGTTTGGAATGCTGGTGTTATTGGATTTAATTCTAGTTACTCAAGTCAACTTAAATTGGTTGAAGAATTAGTTGATGTACTGTATTCTAAAAATCAACTTTTTGTGATGGAACAAATTTCATTCAATTATTTTTTTCAGAGGAAAACGAAACCTATTGAGTCCAAGAATCATATTCACCATTATTGGTACTTTAAAGAATTTAGAGATGTTTTAAGTCATTTTTTTGAACACAACAAATCAAAATCTCTTGAAGAAATGATAGTAGAAATTGACAAAATAAATCCTGAATATTTATCTTCTGAAAAAAGAGCCTATAAAAAAATGTCGTTTTGGAAGAAACAATTTCACAAAATTCAAAAAGGTAGAAAATGGAAAATTTTAGACTATAAATTATAATTTTTCAATCATTTTAATTAGAAAATTTATCGATATTGAACTATATTTGTGACAAATTAATCACTATGCAAAACATACAATCTACAATAGAAAAAGCTTGGGATAACCGAGAATTATTAAAAGAAGAAACTACAATAAACACTATCAAAGAAGTAATTTTTCTTCTTGATAGCGGCAAACTAAGAGTTGCAGAACCAACAGAAAATGGTTGGCAAGTAAACGAATGGGTGAAAAAAGCTGTTGTTATGTATTTTCCAATTCAAAAAATGGAAACACATGAAGTTGGTATCTTCGAATATCATGATAAAATGTTATTGAAAACAGGTTATGCTGAAAAAGGTATTCGTGTAGTTCCACCAGCAGTTGCAAGATATGGTGCTTACATTTCTAAAGGAGTAATTTTAATGCCAAGTTATGTAAACATTGGTGCTTATGTAGATGAAGGAACAATGGTTGACACATGGGCAACAGTAGGAAGCTGTGCACAAATTGGTAAAGACGTTCATTTATCTGGTGGTGTTGGGATTGGTGGTGTTTTAGAGCCTTTGCAAGCAGCTCCAGTAATTATCGAAGATGGTGCATTTATTGGTTCAAGATGCATTGTTGTTGAAGGTGTTCGTGTAGAAAAAGAAGCAGTTCTTGGAGCCAATGTTTGTTTGACGGCTTCAACCAAAATAATTGACGTTACAGGAAATGAACCTGTTGAATATAAAGGATTTGTTCCAGCTCGTTCTGTAGTAATTCCTGGTAGTTATACTAAAAAATTTGCTGCTGGAGATTTTCAAGTTCCATGTGCACTAATCATAGGAAAAAGAAAACCATCAACAGACTTAAAAACATCGCTTAATGATGCTTTAAGAGAATATGATGTAGCTGTTTAAAATCAAATACTCATAAAAAAATCCGAATTTACGTTCGGATTTTTTTTATTTCTTTAGTTTTCTTTTTAAGTATTTTTTCTTTGTAATTCTTCTTTTGAATTGAAGTGTTTTTTTTAGCAAAATTGCATGAATTTTCTCTTCTGGCTGACCAATTAATTTGGCGTATTTCTTGGCTACTACTTTAATCATTGTTCTTGACAACCACATTTTCTTGAAATTATCCATTCGTTTTTCGATAGATAGTTTTTCAAATTTCATTCGATTTAAATCAATTAGATAAAATTCAAATTGATTATTTCCTTTGTCTACAATTAATGTATTTCCTGGTGAGTGATCTAAAAAATTCACATTTGCTTCATGCATTTTGAAAGTGAATTCAGCGAACTGTTCTAAAATACTATTTCGATTTAGAAACAATGGATTGTGAATTAACTCTCTTATTGTAAAATCATAATCAATTTGCTGGCTGATATAAAAACTATCTCCTAATAATCCTAAAGCACTTCGCTCTTCTATGTAGGCAATGGGTTCTGGTGTTAAAATTGAATGCTCCTTTAAATAATTGGCATAATCAAACGATCTCTTTGCTTTTGTACTTCTAAAAAAAGAATATATAATCGATTTAAATATACCTGGTTTTTTAAAAAACTTGATATTTACCTTTTCTGAACCTAAAAAATTTGATTTGATTGTATTTCGAGAACCTTTTACTATAAGATTTCCTTCTTCAAAAAAGCTTGTAACTAATTGAATTATAGCTTTTTCTTGTTCTTTATATTTTGGATTAAGGATAATCTTCACGGTTGGAGTTAATATTTTGGTTTAAAAGTATAAAAAATAGTACTTTGCACCAAGAAATAGTTTTTCTATTAAATCGATATTTATTTTAACACTTTGGGATGAAAATATTAATTATACAAAATAAGCGAATTGGAGACGTACTAATTGCCTCGGTTATTGCCAATAATTTTAAAAGAAAATATCCCGATAGTGAAGTTCATTTTATGGCTTATGATTTTACAACCGGTGTTTTAGAGCAAAATCCGAATATTGATAAAATTATTGCTATTAAAGAAAAAGAACTTAAGAAAATAAAGAACTTGTTTAAGTTTATTCTTGAAATTAGAAAAGAAAAATACGACATTATTTTTGATCCTTATTCAAAAACTCAAAGCAGATTAATTTGTAAATTTAGTGGTGCCAAACAAACTATTGGTCATAAAAGCCGCAAACGATTTGGAAATTGGAACTACTATACACATCCAACAGAAGGTTTAAAATCATCATCAAAATTTTGCGGAAAAGCTATTGAAGATCGTGTTCATCTTATTGAATATGCTGGCAATTTTGAACCCATAGATTACGAACCAAAATTATTTCTTTCCGAAAGTGAAAAAAATGAAAATTGGTTGAAAAACTATCGTGATAAAAAAGTAATCATGTTAGGGGTTTTAGGCAGTACACCACAAAAATCAATGCCTTTTGAATATGTAGCAACAATTATAGATTACATAGCAAAAAATTATGATGCTTATCTCCTATTTAACTATTCGCCACATCAGAAAAAAGATGCTTTAGCGATTTATGAAATGTGTCAATACAAACAAAATATTATTTTGGATATTTACGCGCCAAGTATTAGAGATTTTATCAAATTAATGAATCAATGCGATGTATTGGTTGCCAACGAAGGTGGAACGGTTCATATTGCAAAAGCGCTTCAAAAACCAACTTTTACTATATTTTCACCTTATGTAAACAAAGCACATTGGGCAAGTTTTGAAGATGGAATAAAACATCATTCCATTCATTTGTTAGATAAAAAACCTGAAATTTATGAAGGTTTTACTTATGAAGAACGTAAACAAATAGAACAAAATCCAAGAGAATTTTATCTTCAATTGACGCCCGAAATTATCATTCCCGATTTGGAAGTTTTTCTGAAAAATAATCTGTAATTACTTTACAAATTTTTCAAAATACCAATCTACTTGCTTTTGAAGTCCTTCTTTTAGCGTAGATTTTGGTTTGTAGTTTAATAACTTTATAGCTTTATTTATTACAGCTGATGTCTTTTGTTGATCGCCTTTACGTGCTGGTTGATGATCAATCACCAGTTTTTTATTCATTATCTCTTCAACGATAGTAATTCCTTCTTGAGTTGTATTAACCACATCGGTACCAAGATTAATAATTTCGCCATTAACAACAGATTCGTTACCTATAATTGAAGCCAATCCATCAACAATATCTCCAACAAAGGTAAAACTTCTTTCGTGTTTCACACTTCCTTCAAATAATGGAAATGGTTGGTTATTATGCAGATTATCAATTAATTTAGTATATAATTTCTCTGGACGCTCTCTAGGTCCATAAACAGAATACAAACGAATTGAGCAAGCTTTAAGTTTGTTAGTTCTTTCCAAACCTAAAACTAGTTGTTCTGCAGCAAGTTTTGTAGTTCCGTAAAATGAAATTGGTTTTGGAGTTACTTCTTCATCAACTGTAGCAACAGAACCGTAAACAGATGATGTTGAGATATTTACAAATAACTTTAAATCAGCATTATATTTTAAAACACTTTCAAGTAAGTTTTGTGTTGCATAAATATTATTAGTAACATAGTCATTTAACGAAGTATCAGAAGAGATTCCTGGTTGTGCAGCCAAATGATAGATGTAATCGAAAGGAGTTTCGAAAACCGATTTTAAATCGTCATTCAAATCCAATCTGTAAATTTTTACACCAACGTTTTGTAAATCAGATGCGTTTAATTCTTTTAGTTTTACATCGTAGTAGTTATTGAAATTATCTATTCCAACTACTTCATGATGCAACGAAGCTAACTTTTCACATAAGTGTGACCCAATAAAACCTGCTGCTCCGGTAACTAATATTCGCATAGTGTAAAACTGTTATTTTTTTATTCCAAAGTTAGTCCAAACAATCTTTTTATCTCTAACTTCTTTTCTTATGGCTAAATTCGCTGCTAAAGATTCTGGTGTTTTGT
>JAAFHW010000135.1 GCA_013298525.1 Flavobacteriia bacterium | reverse complement strand
GAAATGTCAGCATTAGTTTTAAAAAAACGGCTAAAATAATATTCGTCTTGATAGCCAAGTTCATAAGCGATTTCTTCAATGGCTTTGTTTGTTAAATACAACTCTCGTTTGGCTTCGATAATTATTCTTTCAGAGATTAAATCCGTTAAGGTTTTATTAAAATGTGTTTTAGTGATTTTTGCTAATGCACTTGAAGAAATATTTAAAACTTTAGCATAGTCGCTTGCCGAGTGTTTTGTTTTAAAATCCTTTTCAATAGCATCTTTTAAATTTTGAAGAATGAAAGGTTCTTTTTGTTCAGATATTGATTGCAGTACTTTTGGTTCTTGCTCAGTTTTTAGTCTTGACGCTGTTATCAAAAATATTTTCAAATAGGAGATTAATAATTCGTATTGAGCTAATGCTGGATTTTGCATTTCTGTTTTCATTTGGTTCATCAACATTCTAAAGGTTGATGCAGAATTTTCGTCGATTGTTATAAATGGTGGATTGTAAATATTATTAAATAAAACACCATTACAAGCTATCTCTGCTTGATGTTTATGAATGCAAAAAAAATCAGGATGAAATTGTAAAGCAAATCCGCTTATTGCTTTATCAATCGCCAACATAAAAGGCTGATAGGGCGAGAAGGCAAATAAACTATTTGCCGAAAAGTCATACTCGGAAAAATCTGCTTTTACCATGCCCGTTCCTTGTGTTAGCCATATTAGTGAGTAGTAATTATTCCTTTGGATATGGTCAAAATAACTGTCGTCTTCAAACGAGAATAACTTAAATGCCAAATTCCCATTTTGAGGGTTTATCAATGTAAAGACGGTTTGATTTGTCATATTATAAAGGTACTATTTTAGTTTTCGTTCTGCTTCTTTAATTAGTAAATCATTGATACTTGCAAAACGCTTTTGCATATATCCGTTTTCGTCAAATTCCCATAGTTCATTGCCATAGCTGCGAAACCATTGCCCAGTGTCGTCATGCCATTCGTATTCAAAGCGAACCGCCATTCTATTTTCACGAAAACCCCACAGCTCCTTTTTTAGCTTGTAATCTAATTCTTTCTCCCATTTTTTTCTAAGAAATTGTTTCACTTCTTCTCTCCCATTAATAAAATCAGTTCTATTCCTCCATTCAGTGTCGATGGTATAAGCCATACAAACTTTTTCAGGGTCTTTGGTGTTCCAAGCATCTTCAGCAGCTTGCACTTTTTGTAGGGCAGTTTCCATTGTAAAGGGAGGAACTGGTAATTTTTTTTCCATCGCAGTTTATTTAAATTATAAAGCCAAAGTAAATTTACTTTGGCTTTTTTTAGATTTATAATTATTTAGATGCTAAGGCTCTAACATCTTTCATAGTTGTGGCAACTTCTTCAACAGTATTAGCTACTGTAACTTGACCTAATACTTTTTTTGTTTTTTGGTCGTAAAAAGTTAACACTCCTGCGCCTTTGGTTGCTTCTTGAATTTTTACTAATCCAACTTTTGCAATGGCGGGTTCTGATGTTTTTTTTGTTTCGTTATTAGTAATATCGTTTACAATAAATTGAAAGTAATTATCTTTATTGTTTTCTGTAAAGGTTTCTACAGTACGACCTGCATAGGCTTTACAGATAGAACACCAGTCGGCTTTGTTTACAATTGCTATTACTTTTGTGTTTGTTTGTGCAAATGATAAGCTACCAAACATCATTACTACTGCTACTAAAATTGATTTTATATTTTTCATTTATCTTGTTTTAAATTGTTATTTATTTTGAATTATTAGTTAATTTATAGTATTTGTCTTTAATTAAATGGTTGCAGCTAAAGGAAAATCAACTGCTACTTTTGTAATGGCGTGTAAGTAGTTCATAGCTGTTTTTTCTGCTACTAACATTACTAATTCTACTAGTTGACCTTTAGTATAGCCTGAGTTTAAAAACCCATTTAAAGTGGCATGGGAAATTGACCCACGTTTTGCAGTAATTTCTTTTGCTAATACAACCAAAGCGTTTAATTTATGGTCGAATGAGGCACCACCTTTTCTAATTTCGACAGTTTGTTCTTGTGTAAGCCCATTCATAGTGCCTAACAATGTATGCGCAGATTGGCAATACACGCATTCGTTTACCTGACTTACTACTAAATTTACCGCCTGTTTTTCTTTATTAGAAAAAGTAGTTTTAGCGTTTTGAAATGCAAGATAATTACCCAATGCATTGTCAGAATGAGCCATTACAGCATAAAGATTGGGAACCATGCCAAGACCTTTTTGAAGGCTGTCGAAAAGCTCTTGATTGTTTGCAGATACTTCTCCTCTGCTGGGAACATTAAAATTTACCATTTTTTGGTCTGTTAAAATTGTTACGTCAATATTGACAGGGCAAAAGTGCAATAACATAAGTCCTTATAAAATGGAGGATTAAGGCTATTTGATGGACAATTTTTTCCTACATTATCATTAAAACCCAACTTGCACAAAAGTCTGTTTGACTCTGAATATTGACGGTTAAATTGTCGCCGTTGGGTTTATCTAACTTTTCGATATATGTTTATAATTAAGTACTAAACATATAAACTTCAATTATTTTACTCTACAATTTCATAAGGTCGCCCCATGTGGGCGATAATTAATTCTACTTGTTTAATACTGTAAAAATGCCCTTTACGCTCTCCTAATTGCGATTGTATGCCTGCAATGTTTCGCCTAAAAGTGCGTGAACACATATTGTATATAACAGAAAGTTCTTTTATTGTATAGGGCTTGATACAAAATTTAACTATTGAAACACTTGTATTCATCATAACTGTTTTGAATGGTTAGGATGCAAATGTGCTAGATATGAATTATAAAAATTCACAAGTCAATCACAAGTTGTGAATGACTTTTATTAAAAATCAATAAAATAAGAGGTTACAGCGTGTCGTCTGCCTCGTCCATACGTTTAATGAGTTGGTCTTTCAACTCATCTAAAAACTTGGTTCTACCAGTTTTGCGAATCCGTATTTCTAAAAATGTGCGATGATATTGCCCTAACTCCACGCCAAATAAGGATTCTAAATGGCTTGCTACTTCTTTTAATTCTGCTTTTCCATTATTAAATGCACCTGCACTATGAAAAGCATAAATAATCTCAATTAGCTGAACTTTAGGCGCAGTCCATGTTAATCCCAATTTGTGAACGACTTGTGATTTGTCTTTTTTATCGTAAAGTTCTAAGTGCTTTAACTCATCGTGTAAATACACTTGCAGTAAGTCATTCGCCATTATTTTGGCAATTTTAAAATCAAAGCTGGTACTTTGTTTCTTGTCTAATTCAATAGAGAAAGATTCCTGAGAGTGCCTGAAATCTATTTTATTTCTAATGAAATATTTATGGTCTAAGTAAGTTTCGTTAGAACGGTAGTAACGGATAAAATCTAAATTGTTTTCAAAATAACGATTGATTTTATCGAGTTCGTTGAGTAGATATTTTCGTTTTGATTTATCTGTGCCTTGTGGCTTGTTAGTTTCAATATGATAAACCTTACCGAAATAAATGAGTTTAGAAATTAGTTTTGGTTTCTGTATTTTGAAATATTTAATTTCTTCATTGGTAGATTTGAATTTGTATTTCAATACAAATACTTGCAGTTTATCATAAGCATTTGATGTTACTTTATGGGATTCCTCTGCACGCTTTTGTTGAACTTCAAATTCTGAATTTATGAATTGTAGCTGGTCTTCTAAGTCGTTAAGTAATTTTGTAGTGTAATCATTCATGTAATATTATTCTCAAACTTAGGAGCCAAATAAATTTAATTATTCATTTGATGATTTTGAATTTTCATAGTTTGTTTACTGTTCATTAAATCAAAGGTTTTATGTAAGGCACGTAATTTTATATTATCATAGTCTTTTCCAAAAAACAATTTTATCTTCCCCCTCTTTCCAAAAGTCCCTAATAATAGCCTCTTGGTTGTACCCCATTTTTTGATAAAGTTTTCTTGCTGCAATTTGAGCATTGTCACTTGATGTTTCAACTATTAAAATTCTACCGCCTTTTTGTTTTATTAATTGCTCAATATGCCTCATCATCTCACTTGCTATGCCTTTTCCCTGCGATTCTTTCAAAACTCCAATTGCTAATAAATTGTAAGTTCCTTCAGTCAATTTTTCTGGAACACAATAACCGATTGCGGTCGGTAATTTGTTGTCTATGTATGTAAACCAAATTTCCTCTGTTTCGAGATTATTTAAGAAGTCAGAAATCATTGCATTCAAATATTCGGAGGGAAACAATTGACTTGAATCAACAACATTTTTTAATTCGTGAATGTCTGCCTTTGTTACCGCTCGTATTTTTTCGTTCATTGTTATCATTAATTAAAATTTTAAAATTTGATTATTGTCAATTATTATTGTGAAAACACCTATCTTTTCAAATACTTGTCAAACCAGTTTGCTGCATCAGTAATATGATTTTTGATTGTGATTTCATCATGCTCTCCGCCTTTCTCAATTATTAAGTCAGTAGGAACATTAAGGCTTTTCAATTTTTTATAAAGAATATCTGATTGTTGCGTTGGGATAAAAGAATCCTTATCGCCATAAACAATTAGTGTAGGAGGGCTTTTTTTATTGACATTATTAATTGGCGATAGTTTTCTGCCGATTTCAATAATTTCTTCTTTATTCGTAATTTGTTTTAATGCGTTTGTTGTAGTATCTAAACTATAAAAAGTAAAAGCACCAATTAAAGGAACTTTTGGGTGTTTTCCCATCATTACATT
>JAAFHW010000134.1 GCA_013298525.1 Flavobacteriia bacterium | reverse complement strand
ATGTGGGTGCTGAGGGTGATTTAATGGTTTCTGCATTGAAATGTAATCCAACTCGTTCTTATTACAACGCTGATGGGTCTTACTTATATTTAAGCGACAACCAACGTAATCCTATGGATTTGTTGAATCATTATTCTGATTATACCAACACATCTCGTATTTTAGGTAGCATTTCTGCAACTTTGAGATTAGCAAAAGGATTGGATTATAAAATTAACTTAGGTGCAGATTTATCAAATTCAAACAGAAGTGTAGGGATTTCTAAATTAATTGGTGTTAATAATATAAGAACAAACAATGGTCTTGCATCTAAATCAAATTTATTGCGCTCAAATTATTTGATAGAACACACTTTGAGTTATAATACAAATGTTACTGAAAAATTAGTTTTAAATGCATTAGCGGGTTACTCTTTCCAAAAATTTGAAAACCAAGGAAATACTTTTATTGGCACAGGTTTTGGATCATATATTGACCAAAATCAATATATAGATAATATAACTGCTGCAACTAATTATGCAGTTAGTGGAGGAAACGCTCAACAAGCATTTTACGATCCAAATAATAAATTACAATCCTTTTTTGGTAGAACCAACTTTACCTATGACGACAAATATATTGTATCAGCAATTGTAAGAGCAGACGGTTCAAGTAAATTTGGTGCTAATAACAAATACGGAGTTTTTCCTGCAGTTTCTGTAGCTTGGAAATTAAACAAAGAAAGTTTTGCTCCAGAATTTTTCAGCGATTTAAAACTTCGTGGAGGCTGGGGAATAACAGGTAATCAAGAATTTCCTGCTGGATCAGCAAGTACTATTGTAAAACCTATTGATGGAATTCCTACAATTATTAATAATGGTAATGCTGATTTGAAATGGGAACAAACTACTCAAACAAATATAGGTTTTGATTATGGCATTATGAATAATAGACTTACAGGATCTATTGATGTTTATAACAAAATAACTACAGATCCATTATTAAAAGTAGCCGTAGCTGATCCTGCTTTGTATTCTAGCAAATGGTCTAATTTAGCAAACACAGAAATAAACAGTAAAGGAGTTGAATTAGCAATTAATTATAAAATAATTGCAAAAGATGATTTTTCTTGGGATTTTGGGGGGAATATAGCTTTTACAAAGACAGTTATTAATGGTTTAGCAATAGACGGTTTAGTTAAAGGGATTAAAACAGGTAACATTTCAGGTCAAGGTTTATCTGGTGCAATTGCTCAAGGTCATTATGATGGGGAAGAAACCTATACTTTTAATTTATACAATTTCTTAGGATACGATGCCAACGGCAAAAATATTTACGAAGATGTTAATGGTGACGGTCAAATTACTGATGCCGATTTGAAAAAATCAGGTAGTGCAAATCCTGACTTTACATTGGGTCTTAATACAAGCTTAAGATATAAAAAATGGGACTTTGTAGCAAGTGGTTACGGTGCTTATGGTGGTAAAATTTATGATAATACTGAAAACGCAATGTTTTTTCAAAGTGCTTTAACAAACGGAAACAACGTACCTTCTTTTGTAGTAGGTAATGGTGAAGCTGCAACAGGAAACTCAAACGCACCTTCAACTCGTTTCCTGTATTCTGGTGATTTTTTCAGATTAGCTAATATGCAATTGGGTTATACTTTTAACGGTTTAAACAATTGGTTTAAATCAGTTAGACTATATACCACTGCAGCAAATGTATTTATAATTACACATTATAAAGGATTTGATCCAGAAGTAAATTCAAACAAAGTAGTTGACGGAATTCCTTCATACGGAATGGATTATGCTTCTTATCCTAAAGCAAGATCGTTTACTTTTGGAATTAATGTTAACTTTTAATACTCAATAAAAATGAAAAAACATATCTTATTATTTACAGCAATATGCATCGGTTTTACATCTTGTAATTTAGATGAAGAATTGAACGATAGTATCACAAAAGAAAATTCAAATTCTATTTTAGGTGCATCAGAAGCACTAAAAGCAACTTATTTACAATTACGTTCTTTTCAACAAACTGATTTTCAGTTTATGTTACAAGAACACCCTTCAGACGAGATGGCAGGCCCAACTCGTGGAGCTGACTGGGACGATAATGGGGTTTGGAGATCATTACACTTACACACATGGACACCTGACAATGCAAGAATAATTGGTTCTTGGGAGCAATTATATAAAGGATTAGCTTTTGCTATTGATGCACAATCGTATGCAGACATAACACCATCACAAAATGCTCAAGCAGTTTTCATACAAGCCTTATATACTTTTTACTTAACTGATTTATTTGGACAAGTTTCGATGCGTTTACCCGGCGAACCCGTTTCAGGATTACCTTCAAAACAATTGAGCAGAACTGAAGCGATTGATTATGCAATCAGCATCTTAGAAGCACAATTACCAAATTTGCCAACTACTGCAGCATCTGGTTCAGATGTGGCTAACAAAAATGCAGGTAATGCATTATTAGCAAAAATGTATTTAAACAGAGCGGTTTACAAAGCTACAGATGCAAATGGAAAACCACAAGCTGGTCCATTTACATTTTCAAATGCTGATATGACCAAAGTTACTTCATATTGTGATGCTGCGATGTCAGGAAGAAGTTTACAAACCAATTATTTCGAAAATTTTGCTCCAAACAATGGAGAAATTTCAAATGAGTTAATTTTTACGTCAAAAAACACAAATGCTGCGGGTGGCGAATTAGCACGTTTCTATTTTATGACCTTGCACTACAACCAAAACCCAAGCGGTTGGAATGGATTTGTTGCTTTGACTGATTTGTATAACAAATTTGAAACAACAGATACGCGTTTATCAAGCAGTGTAACAGGCTTAACTAACGTTTCAGGATTGAAAGCGGGTATTTTAACCGGGCAACAAAAAGACCAAAATGGTGTAAATATAAAAGACAGACAAGGTATCGATTTATCATTTACTCAAAATTTTTCACTTGCAAATTCAACAGAAGAAAAAGGGATGCGTGTTATCAAATATTTACCCGATTATACAAATACTTCTCGTGCCAACAATGACTTTGTTTTCTTTAGACTTGCAGATGTCATGTTGATGAAAGCAGAAGCTATGGCGAGAATGTCTAATACAGGTGGCGCTTTAACTATTGTAAACGACATTCGTTCTGTTCGTGGAGCATCTTCATTAGCAGCTGTAACTACTGACGATATCTTAAACGAAAGGGCTAGAGAATTATATTGGGAAGGTCATAGAAGACAAGATCAAATTCGTTTTTCTAAATTCAATGCAGCCGTTCAAGAAAGAAGTACAGTTACTGATAGTCATGTTTTAATTTTCCCTATACCATTAGAGAAATTAGCAGCTAATCCTAACTTATTTCAAAACCCAGGTTATTAAGAATTTTATATTTCACTTTTGTTTAGTTAATTTAAGTAGAGAGGGCGTCAAAACCCTCTCTATTTTTTTATAAATAACTAACCCATACTTAAATCATAAACTATTTTCTACTGATAAGAAATCATTTTCTACCGATAAGAAATCATTTTCTACTGATAAGAAATAATTTTCTACTGATAAGAAATAATTTTCTACCGATAAGAAATAATTTTCTACCGATAAGAAATAATTTTCTACTAGTAAGAAATAGTTTTCTTGTGGTAAAAAATCATTTGAAACTGATAAGAAATTATTTAAAACTAGTTAACTATAAAATAGAACATGTAACTAAAGAAAGTTCAAAAATGGTTTTAATGAGTAATTCGAGTAAAGCCTTCCTGTTTTTAATTATAAACATACAGATTTGTGTTAAAAATCTAAAAATTCATTCTTTTTAAATGACTTTTTCAATCAAAATTTTGTATTTTTGAGTCTTAAATCAATTATAATAATGTATCAACGATTACTCTTTTTCGTATGTATTGCAACTATACTTTTGAGTTGTAACAAAACCGATAACACCAACAAAAACGGACTTTTTACAAAACTCGAGTCCTCTGAAACTGGTATCAATTTTGTCAACGAAGTCAAAAACGGTGATGAAATGAACATTTTCAAATACCGAAATTTTTATAACGGCGGCGGTGTTGCCATTGGCGATATCAATAACGATGGTTTGGCGGATGTTTTTTTTACGTCAAATATGGGCGAAAACAAATTGTATATTAACAAAGGCCATTTTAAATTTGAAGATATTTCAAAAAAAGCAGGTGTCAATCTCGCAAAATCTTGGTCAACAGGTGTCGTGATGGTCGATATAAATGCTGATGGTTTTCTGGATATTTATGTTTGCAATGCTGGAAATAACATTTCTTCTGTCAGAAAAAGCCAACTTTTTATCAATAACGGCAACGACACTTTTACCGAAAAAGCAGACCAATATAACCTTGCCGATACTGGAATTACAACTCACGCAGCCTTTTTTGACTATGACAAAGACGGCGATTTGGATTGTTACATTCTCAACAATAGTTTTATTCCAGTAAGTTCACTCAACTATTCCAACAAACGCGAATTGCGTGACAAAGAATGGGATGTAAACCCAATTCTTAAAGGTGGTGGCGACAAATTGCTTCGCAATGACAGCGGAAAATTCGTAGATGTCAGCGAATCAGCAGGTATTTATGGCAGTTTGATTGGTTTTGGTTTGGGCGTTACTGTTGGCGATGTAAACAACGATTTGTACCCCGATATTTATATTTCTAACGATTTTTATGAGCGTGATTATCTTTACATTAACAACAAAAACGGGACTTTTTCGGAGCAAATTCAATCTTGGGCAACGCACACCAGTC
>JAAFHW010000133.1 GCA_013298525.1 Flavobacteriia bacterium | reverse complement strand
ACAAGCGCCACTTGCCCAAAAGATATCTTTTTCATCATCGTATTGATGGTTGTCTTTTTCAATAGTTTCAAAAATTCTTCCTCGACAGAAAGGATATCCATATTTGTCAATAAATCCGCCTGCTGCACCAGCATACTCAAAATATTCTTTACTCTTAAAATCAAGAATTTTTGGCTGAATTATAGCAACATCACTTTCAGATTCAAATAAAGATAGGATAGGAGTAAGCCAGTTTTCTGTAACTTCAACATCTGAATTTAAAAGACAATAATACTCTTCTTCAACTTGTTGTAAAGCAATGTTATATCCATTTGCAAACCCATAATTTCCATCGTTTTGAATGATTTTTATGGTTGGATAATTGTCTTTTATAAATTGAATTGAATTATCAGAAGAAGCATTATCAGCAACATATATAGTAGCTTCATTAGAAAATGAAATGACAGATGGCAGAAACTGTTCTAACAATTTCACACCATTCCAATTCAATACAACGACAGCTATTTTTTTCAAAATTTATTTATTTGTAGTTTCAAATTCAGGAAGTTCTTTTAGAAAAACGTATTTTTCATTTTCAAAATCCATTTGGCAAAAATAATGATTTAAGCCATTAGTTACCATAAGATATTTGGCTTTTAAAACTAAATTATATCTTGCAATTTGATCAAAGGTTTGTTGTGATATTTTAACCTCAGGAGCCTTACATTCTATTAATAAAAATAATTCTCCATTTGGTTGATATACAACTATATCATATCGCTTATTTAAATCATTAATTTTAATCAATTTTTCAACGTTAATATATGATTTAGGATAGTTTTTCTCTTGTAATAAAAACTGAACTACATGCTGACGAACCCATTCTTCTGGATTGAGAATGATAAATTTTTTCCTAATTTCATCGAAGATAGCTACTTTATTTTCACTATTTTTGAACCGAAACGTAAATGTTGGAAAATTGAGTTTTTGCATGAAGCAAAAATAGTTAATTTATACAAACTGCCAACTGCTACTGAACACTGAATACTTATAATAATGGATGAAGTTGTAAAAATTATCAATGATATTAAAGCAGGAAATATAAAACCTATTTATTTTTTAATGGGTGATGAGCCTTATTATATTGATAAATTAACAGAGTATATTGAACAAAATGTTTTGCAAGAACACGAACGCGATTTCAATCAAACCATTTTATATGGTAGAGATGTGACCATTGAAGATGTTGTTGGAAATGCAAAACGTTTTCCAATGATGGCAGACAGACAAGTAGTTGTAGTTCGAGAAGCTCAAGAATTGTCTAGAACAATTGATAAGATTGAGAGTTATGTTGAAAATCCTCAACCTACAACAGTTTTAGTTTTTGCATACAAATACAAAACACTTGATAAACGAAAAAAAGTTACCAAACTTTTAGACAAACACGGAGTCGTTTTTGAAAGTAAAAAAATGTATGACAATCAAGTTGGTACATGGATTTCAAGAGTTTTACAAGGAAAAGGCTACTCTATAGAGCCTAAAGCCAATGCAATGTTGGTTGAATTTCTAGGAAATGATTTAAGTCGTATTAGCAATGAATTGAATAAATTACAAATAATTTTACCTAAAGGACATACAATTAATCCTAAAGACATTGAGGAAAACATCGGTTTCAGTAAAGATTTTAATGTCTTTGAATTGCAAAATGCTCTTGGCTCACGAAATCAACTAAAAGCCTATCAAATTGCTCAATATTTTGCTGATAATCCAAAGGATAATCCAATGGTTGTTACAACTAGTTTGGTTTTTAGTTTCTTTATCAAGCTATTAAAGTATCATGGATTGAAAGATAAGAATCCTAAAAATGTTGCCGCTGTTCTTGGTGTTAGTCCATTTTTCTTGAAAGATTATGACGTTGCTTTAAAAAACTATCCAATGAAAAAGGTGAGTTCAATTGTAGCAACACTGCGAGATATTGATGTAAAAAGTAAAGGTGTTGGTGCTAATTCGTTACCAAATCACGATTTATTAAAGGAAATGTTGGTTAAGATTTTTAATTAGCATTAAGTTTTTATGAACCCATTAAATATTCAAAGATTACTTTTTCTATTTTTATTTTTGGTTACAATTATCTCAGACATAAGCTTTTTGTTGATTTACGAAGTATTATTTTACTTATCATTTGAATACTTAAATTCTAATTCAAATTATTTAAAAATAAAATCACATAAGTTTTATAATTGGTTGTTTTTATCTTTTTTAGGTTTTATTGTTTTTGTAAGAATAGATATTTTCAATTTTTCTAAAACCATTGATTATCATTTAAATAGTTTAGAACACTTGTTTTTTGCTTTTGTGATTTGCCTAACATTATATGTTTATATGCAGATTTTCAATTTGATTTCAAGTAAATTTTATCTGAATTTATTAATAGTGTTTATTGCTTTTAATGGAATAGGATTTTTGAATGAGTTTTTTCAGAATTTCTATCAGCAACAACCTATTTTTTATTTAAAAGAAACCAATATAAAAGATATTATTATTAATGTTATTGGTTCGTCATTAGTTGTAATTCTATCATTGTTTTATAAATTTAAAAATTAGTTTAAAATTTCATCAATATTCACGATATTTGTCCTCCTCAAAAAATAAAAAACAAGTACAAGTTATGGGAATGAATAAAAATACCGTTTTTGGTTGGGCTACTTTAATAATGATTGTAATGGGATTAATTCTTATCGCATTAGGAGCATTCAGATATGATGAAACAGCTGGTTGGGGTTTTGGAGCAACTGGCGTAGGATTTTTAGCCAATGCTTGGGTTTTTAATGCATTAAAAGGAAGAGTTTAGTTTTAAATTAATATAACAAGATAAAAATGTCAGACGATAAGAAAGTAATTTTCTCAATGCAAAAATTGAGTAAATCGTATCAAGGAAGTGATAAGCAAGTGTTGAAAAACATCTATTTAAGTTTCTTTTATGGAGCTAAAATTGGTATTCTTGGACTTAATGGTTCTGGAAAATCATCTTTATTAAAAATCATTGCTGGAGTTGATAAAAACTATCAAGGCGATGTAGTTTTTCAACCTGGTTACACTGTAGGTTATTTAGAGCAAGAACCACAATTAGATGATACTAAAACAGTTATTGAAATAGTAAAAGAAGGTGTTGCTGAAACTGTTGCTGTTCTTGAAGAGTTCAACAAAATTAATGATATGTTTGGTTTGCCAGAAGTTTATGAAGATGCAGATAAAATGCAAAAACTGATGGACAGACAAGCCGATTTACAAGATAAGATTGACGCTTCTGGTGCTTGGGAATTGGATACCAAACTAGAAATTGCAATGGATGCTTTACGAACTCCAGAAGGCGATACACCAATCAAACACTTATCTGGTGGAGAGCGTCGTCGCGTGGCTTTATGCCGTTTATTATTGCAACAACCTGACGTTTTATTACTAGATGAGCCAACGAATCACTTAGATGCAGAATCGGTACTTTGGTTGGAACAACACTTAGCTCAATATGCTGGAACTGTAATTGCAGTAACGCACGATAGATATTTCTTAGACAACGTTGCTGGTTGGATTTTAGAACTTGATAGAGGTGAAGGAATTCCATGGAAAGGAAACTACTCTTCTTGGTTAGATCAAAAATCTAAACGAATGGAGCAAGAAGAAAAAACAGCTTCAAAACGTAGAAAAACTTTAGAACGTGAGTTGGATTGGGTTCGTCAAGGAGCTAAAGGAAGACAAACCAAACAAAAAGCACGTCTTCAGAACTATGATAAATTATTAAACGAAGACCAAAAAGAATTAGATGAAAAATTAGAAATCTACATTCCAAATGGACCACGTTTAGGAACTAATGTCATTGAAGCTAAAGGTGTTGCCAAAGCTTTTGGAGACAAATTATTATATGATGATTTGAATTTTACATTGCCACAAGCAGGAATTGTTGGAATCATTGGACCAAATGGAGCAGGAAAATCAACTATTTTCAGAATGATTATGGGAGAAGAAACTCCAGATGGCGGTACATTTGAAACTGGTGAAACAGTTAAAATAGCTTACGTTGATCAAGCGCATTCTAACATTGATCCGAATAAATCTATTTGGGAAAACTTTTGTGATGGTCAAGAACTTATTATGATGGGTGGACGACAAGTTAATTCAAGAGCTTATTTATCTCGTTTTAATTTTGGCGGAAGCGAACAAAATAAAAAAGTATCAGCACTTTCTGGAGGAGAAAGAAACCGTTTACATCTTGCTATGACTTTAAAAGAAGAAGGAAACGTACTTTTATTAGATGAGCCAACCAACGATTTAGATATTAATACACTAAGAGCTTTAGAAGAAGGTTTGGAAAATTTTGCAGGATGTGCTGTAGTTATCTCTCACGATAGATGGTTTTTAGATAGAATTTGTACTCACATTCTTGCCTTTGAAGGCGATTCTCAAGTGTATTGCTTTGAAGGAGGTTTCTCTGAATACGAAGAAAATAAGAAAAAACGATTAGGAGGAGACTTAACACCTAAGCGATTAAAATATAAAAAGTTAATAAGAAATTAAGTATATTTGCATTAAATCCCAATTTTAGGTTGGGATTTTTTTTATTTTTATAAAATTAGAGCCCCAGACTTTAAACTTATAATTTGATTATTTTGAAATTATTTAAAATTGTATTTCTACTAATAGCCTTTTTGGGTTCTCAGTTATTATTTTCTCAAGAGCAAGTTCGTTCTAAAAAAGAAATTGAAAATTTGTTAGCCAATGCAGGTGCTGCTTTTTTTAATTTAGACGTTGACAAGTCACTCAAATTGTCAAAAACGGCTTTAGATAATGCATACAAGATAAAGGATGATGCTTTAAT
>JAAFHW010000132.1 GCA_013298525.1 Flavobacteriia bacterium | reverse complement strand
GTACAATCGTATTTTTTCGCCTTTTTTTATGTGGAAAGGCTTTTCTAAATTAACAGTTAAAGTGTTTTTTAAAGTATCTATACAAAAAGCATGAGGCACTTGCATGATATTTGGAATGAAGTTGGTTGCTAGATTTACAGCCGAAGGAATAATTTTTTCAACTTCTTGAGCAATAAAACCTGTTTTAATAGCAGTTCCTTTTTGCAACCAATCTTTGTAAGTATAATTAGTTACTTGTAATTCGTTGATTTTTTCTAAAGCGTTTTTAGAATCTATTCTGCTTTGAATATTTTTAATTCGTGCATCGGAAACGGCATTGAATTCTGTGGCTTGAATTCTATCTGAGGCAATGATTGAAAAATTTCCGGAAGTACCACCAGCATAGCCTGTTGTTGTGCTACTGCCGCTACGCGCATAAAAAGCCCAACTTCCAAATTGATTTGTTGATCCAACCACATTGAGTGGACAAGTTGGGTTAAATGTACCGATTCCAACTCTAGTATTTGCTGGTGCATTATTAATACCATTTATTGCTCCTAATACAATGGTGTTATTTTGATTTACAGTGGCATATCTGCCAATCGCCGTGGCGTTGGTTAAATTAGTGTCATCTAAAGTAACGTTAGTAAAAGCCCCTAAAAATAAGCAACCGTTTATATTACTCCCACTTCTATCTCCAGCGGATAACCCTAAACCAATGTTGTCGAAACCTATTTCGTTTCCTAAAATACGAGCAGGGTCAAAACCTCCAGGACCTATAGCAATATTTCCTAACGAATGATAACCGATACCAATATTATTCCAGCCAGTTGTGTTAGTGGGGTTGGCTTCTTCGCCATAGCCACCATTACCTGTTCCAGTTGTATTACTTTGAAGTGATTTATAACCATAAGCTACATTTCCATTTCCATTATTGTGCATAAGTGATAAACTTCCATTTGCAATGTTTCGCTCTCCAGTAGCATTATAAATCATTGATAAATATCCATTAGAAATATTATGAGCACCAGTTGAGTTAAAACTTAAAGCAGAAAGTCCGTTGGCTATATTATAATATCCTGTTGTATTTGAATATAAAGCCTGATATCCATTAGCTATATTATAAACTCCTGTAGTATTATTAAACAACGCTTTATATCCATTAGCAATATTGTTATTTCCTGTGGTGTTGGAATATAAAGATTGATAACCATTAGCAATATTGTTATTTCCTGTGGTGTTGGAATATAAAGAATAAAAACCATTGGCTACATTTTCGTATCCTGTTGTATTATTATATAAAGATTGGTAACCATTAGCTACATTTTTACTTCCTGATGTGTTATAATGTAAAGCATTAGTTCCTATTGCCACATTGAAAGATCCTATTGAATTATTTTCTAATGCTTGAAAACCATTAGCTACATTATAACTACCTGTTGTATTGGAATAAAGAGAATTATAACCAGATGCCACATTTCCAGTGCCTGTCGTGTTTGATGCTAAACTACCTACACCAACAGCAGTGTTTTGACTTCCCGTAGTATTATCTAACATTGAAAAATAGCCCACCGAAGTATTGTCATTGCCTATTGTATTTCTATTTAATGCAAAACCACCAAAAGCACTATTTCTACTTCCAGTTGTATTAAACCCTAAACTTACAGTACCAAAAGCATGATTGTCTGCACCTGAAGTGTTAGATGCTAAACTTTGAAAACCTACTGCCGAATTGTAATATCCAGTAGTATTACTAGACAAACTTTGAGTTCCAAAAGCCACATTTCTATAACCCGTAGTTATCGAGTTTGCAGCAACTTGTCCAAATGAAGTATTATACAAAACAGGATCAATAAATCCTGCTTGAGCATTATTTACTTTAAATTTTAAGCCCACATTATCTGTAGTACCAATAAAATTTGTGGTCACATCTGTTCCAGCATTTCCTGTTAAGCCCCAACCTTTATCGCCAGCAATACTTTTCCAAATGGAATTGGTATTGTCCCAATAGTAAAAACCTTTTAAGTTAGCACCTGAATCGGTAGTTAAATATACCAACATTCCGTCTTGATTTGCTGTTGGGTTTGTTGCAGGAAAAACGTCAACTTTCGGTATTAGAATTCCGTCATTTGGATTAGGATTAGCTTGGTTTGATGCTTTAATTTCTAGTTGCGCGTGCGGATCTGTAGTGTTTATTCCTACTTGTGCCTGCATTTGAAAAAACAGTATTGAAAAGCCAAAAAGTAGTATTTTCTTCATTGGATTGTTACTTTATTTTTGAAAATTTAATTTCATATACTCTTCGAAACTTGGCAATGATTGATCTTCATAAATTTCTATAAATTGACCAAATTGCATGTAGGCATACACAAAAGGATTTTGAGTTGCTTCTTCATAGTTTTTAGTAAAATACTCTTCTTTAGTCATTCCGTCTGGAACAGGATTAGGCAATTTAGCAAACATCGTTTTAGCCAATTCATAACATTGTTTTAGTTCTTTCTTTTTGCCAATTTTTCTCCAGTAAAGCATCGCAATTGTGTTGGCTAAATGTTCGTTTTGGTAACTTACTTTGCTGTTTTTATAATCATAAGTTTCTTGATAAGCATGACCATATTCGTGTATCAAATAGAATCCGTTGAAGAACAATCCGAACATTCTTTTGCCTTCTTCTTCGCTACCTGTAACTTCTTTTGTAAACGCTTTTAATTCAGGTAAAACTTGACTCCATAATGGAATGTTAACTTGATTTTTGCCATCAAAAAATATTAAATAAGGCGTTGTGTTTAAGATAGTTGTTGTGGTGAATTTGTCGTCTTTTTTGAATTTATAAACGTCTTTTTTAAATTTTTCAGATATTTTAGTTGCTTCTTTTACTAATGCAACAGAGTCTTGGTAAATCGTGAACCATTTTTTTTGAGCTTTTACTGTTTGTAGACAAAGTAATAAAAGGGAATAACTAAGTATTTTTTTCATAATTTTAGTTTTTAAATATAATTTTAGCATAATTGTTAGTGATGGAGATTGCAATGCTTTCTGATATTGTTATCTCTTTATTAGTTAAAGATTCCGTAAGATTGATTTCAATATTTTTTAAGATGGTTTTTTTTATTTTTCTATTCAATTTGTAGTAAATGATAAAATCGTTGCAGATAACAAAATTCTCGTTGAAATTGAATTTGTAATTTTTCGCCATTTGTTTTAAATACTTTTTACCTTCTGAGTTTACTTCTATTGAAACAGACTTGAATGATTTGAATTTTCTGGGATATGCTTTGCCTTGGTAAACTATTTGGTTATAAGTTGAGGGTGAGATTTCTTCATTCAATTGTTCTTTTGAAAAGCCAAGTTCTTCTAAATAATTGGGGCTATATTCTAAAATTGAAACCTCAAAATTAATGGGGTGTTTAACTAATTTTAGCTCACTATACCAAAGATAACTTTTGTCAGACTCATCTATAGAAATATCTTTAATTACGCATTTCTTCGGAGTTGCTTTATTTTTTAATTGAATTAAATCACCTTTCCTTCTAGTTTTAAATTCAATCCCAATATCGTTCAACTTATCACCAAAGTTTATATTTTCAGAAGGTTGAATAAATTCTATTGTACCAAATTCACCCAACAAGTACTTTCCTGTATAAGAATCAGTTGTAGTCGTAGTTGAATTTTCTTTGCAAAGAAAAAGTGTGTCTTTTACAAATGAGTTTTGAAATAATTGTGCGTAATTTTCTTTTGAAATGCAAACAAAAATGGTATTACAATCCGTTTTAGATTGTGAGTATGCCATGGCAATTATAGAAAAGTAAATTAGTACTACAGTATATTTTTTTTGAAATAAAATTTTGATATTCATTATGTTTTTTTTGGTAAAATTCTATATTTCTACTAAAATTCGAAAAAGGAAATAGACCAACAACATTTTAAATAGACAGACAACATTTGTATCAAAATATTTATATATTTGAGAAACTTTTTAGCCAAATGATTCCTTTTAATTGTATAATTATAGATGACGACGAGATTGACCGCCTAACGGTTGTTTCGTATGCCAAAAGGTTTTCGAACATAAAGATTATTGGTGTTTTTGAAAATGCTGAAGATGCCTTGCCTTTGTTAGAAAATGAAAAAATTGACATTCTTTTTTTAGACATCGATATGCCATCGCTTAACGGATTGGATTTTCGTAAAAAAGCTATGGAAGTTCCAGTTTGTATTTATATCACGGCGCACCCAGAACACGCGGTAGAAAGTTTTGAATTGGACACCCTAGATTTTATAGTAAAACCCATTAAAATCGACCGATTTACTCAAACGATGAGTAAGATTGAAGATTATATGGAGTTGAAACACAAGGCACAATTATTTGAATCAACTATTGGAGGCGATGTGATTTATATCAAAGAAGGACATACCGAAACCAAGGTCAAATTGCACGATATTTTGTATCTCGAAGCCTTGAAAGATTATACTAAAATTGTGACTTCAACTAAAAGACATTGTGTATTAACAAGCATAGGAAACTTACTTAAAGAACCACACTTTCAATCATTTGTTAGAATTCACAGAAGTTTTGCGGTTCAAAAACAATATATTGAAAAGAAAATGACAACCGAACTTTTACTCAATAACGGAACGCTAATTCCTATCGGTAGAAGTTATAAAGAGAATTTGAGTTTATGAGAAAACTGACTTTTTTATTTATTATTTCAATACATTTTTTAAGTTACTCACAGGCTGAATCTGACAAAAAGTTAGACTCGTTGATGCAAAAATTCTCCAATCAAAAGGGTGTTGAGAAAGCTGAGACATCGAAGAAAATAGGCACTTACTACAAAAAGAATAGTCAATATTATAAGGCTATAGAATACCAACAAATTGCTCGTGATTTATTTGATAGTGATTCCAATTTATCAATAAAAGAAAAAGAAAAAAATAAAGCCTTGTGTGATATAAATATTGGTGCAGAATACTTCTTTATTGGTGATCATAAAAAAGCTATGGACTA
>JAAFHW010000131.1 GCA_013298525.1 Flavobacteriia bacterium | reverse complement strand
AGCCAAAATTGAAACGGCCAATTCTGGAATCATTGGAAGATAAATACAAACGCGGTCGCCTTTTTTAATGCCTTGCTCACGAAGAACATTCGCCATTTTGGAAACTCTTGCATATAGTTCGTTGTAAGAAATATGCTGTGCTTCTTCGTTAGGATCGTTTGGTTCGAAAATGATTGCTGTTTTATCGCCTCTTTTTGCTAAATGCCTATCGATACAATTTTTAGTAATGTTTACTTTGGCATCCAAAAACCATTTGAATTTTGCTTCTTGAAAATCAAATTCCATTACTTTTTCCCATTTTTGATACCACGTAAAGTTTTCATCAGCTACTCTGTCCCAAAATTTTCTTGGTTCACGAACTGATTTCTTATACATTTTAAAGTAATGCTCTAAATTGTCTATTGTATAGTAACTCATTGTTATTCTATTTTTTTATTCGTTTGTTAATGTAAATGTAACGATAAAATAAATGTAGAAAAGAATTTTCTTGCTAAATTAGTATAGCTAAATAATGATGCCTCAGATTTAAAAAGATTTTAAGATGAAGATGAATTTATTTATTTCTAAAAATAAACTAGTTTCTACAATTAAATTTATACTAAAAAAAACCAACAAAATTAATTGTTGGCTTTAAAATTTATAAAATCGATCAACTTGAATATTGTTCCATCATATCTTCAATAGTTTCCCAATCAGCGTCTGTTCGTAAACTGCAACCAAAATCAACTAATAAATCTTCACTAGCATATATTTCTTCAAGTTTGTCATTGATTTTATCTAAATCTTCTATGTAAAATAAAATTTCGATACCTCCTTCAACAGGAACTCTTGAAATCAAATGACAAACACAAGCTTTGTTTAATTCTTTATCAAAATATTCTTGAATTTCACCAATATCATGACCATTCATATCTTCATAATCTACATTCAAAAGTCCTAAAATTGGACAATATTCTTTGTAAGGATAGTTTTTATATCCAATGTTTATCCAAGCTGTATAATGTTCGTCATCTTCACCTGTAAAAGAAACGATAGAAATTTTAGTTTTTGGAAACGCTTTGCCTGATGCTTTTATGGATTCCCAACTTTCGTTGTTTTTCTTTTTAAAAAAATTGAGCATAATTTATAGTTTAATAGATTTCTAAATGAAATTCTTTTGTTAATAGTTCGTTGTTAAAACCAATGCTTTCATATTCAAAATCAAAATTCATTTTCATTACTAATGTGAGCTTTTGGTTTTCTAGTTTGAGAAAATTTATTTCAGTAACATCAACAGGATTGTGACAGTTTCTCAAATAAATAGAACCATCAATATATCCTTCAACAGGATTTATTGGAAATTTGATAGATTTTCCAATACATGAACTTAATGATTCTGGCAATTGAATTCCGTCTAATCTTATTGAAGTTTCAATAATTTCATCATCAAGAACGAATTTAGAAATTGGAAGAAATATTGTGAAAAAATTATCTTCAAATTCTTGAATACTTCCTTCTAAAAATTCAAATTTAGTAATTGAAAAATTTTCAGTAAGATTTAGATAATATTCTTTATTTTCCTCCACTTCTTGAAAATCTAAATGGGTTTTTCCTTTTTCAAATTCTTTTATAAAATCTTGTACGTATTCGTTTTCTGATTTGGCTCCATGTTTCCAAAAGATTTCCATCATTTGAATATCGTCTGTGTAAGATGCCCATTCAATACCAGTTGTATCATTGTTCAATGATTTATTTACATCAAAACCGTTTTTTAATGCAACTTCAACAGCTTCATAATCTCTTTCTACAATAAGATTCAAAAGTTCTTTTTCGGTCATGTTTTATATTTTCTAAATTTAATTTTATTCATTAAAATATAAATCTAATTTAATAGTCATCAATTTTTATGCAATATAAAAAAAGCAACCATATAAATAGTAATCTATACAGTTGCTTTAAATTTAATGTTATTAGATATTTATCTAAACGAACCTATTTTAGCTTTTTCAAATTCTTCTCTTACTTCGTCAATAATAGCTTCGTCATCAATAGTTGATGGAATTTGGAAGTTTTCACCATCGGCGATACTTCTTAATAATTTTCTTAAGATTTTCCCTGAACGTGTTTTAGGTAATCGTTGAACAATTACAACATCTCGTAATGATGCAACGGCACCAATTTGATCTCTAACCAAATGAATCACTTCGTGTTGCAATTGGAAATGTTCAATATCTTCACCTGATTTATTAACCACTAAAGCTAATGGAACTTGACCTTTCAATTCGTTGTTAATACCAATAACAGCACATTCTGCAACTGAATGATGAGACGAAACGATTTCTTCCATTTCTGCAGTAGATAGTCTGTGACCTGCTACATTTATAACGTCATCTACTCTACCTGTAATGAAAATATAGTTTTCATCATCTTTAAATCCACCATCGCCTGAGAAATAATAACCTGGGAATTTATTCAAATAACCTGCTTTGAAACGCTCATTATCTTTCCATAAATCCAACATAGTTCCTGGTGGCAATGGTAATTTAATTACCACATAACCTTCTTCGTTTGGGCCTAATTCTTGTCCGTTTTCACCAAAAATTCTAATGTCGTAACCTGTAACAGCTTTTCCTGCAGAACCTGGTTTTATTGGCAAGTACTCCACACCCATCATGTTCGCAATCATTGGCCAACCTGATTCTGTTTGCCACCAATGGTCAATTGCAGGAACTGGAATGTGTTCTCTATACCATTCTAAAGTGGCTACATCGCAACGTTCACCTGCTAAGAATTGTGTTCTCAAACAAGACAAATCATATTGTTTAATAAATTCACCATTTGGATCTTCTTTTTTGATGGCACGTATCGCAGTTGGAGCAGTAAACATAATACTTACTTTATGCTCAGCAATTACTCTCCAAAACGTACTTGCATCTGGAGTTCTGATTGGTTTTCCTTCAAATATTACTGTTGTATTTCTATTAATTAATGGTCCGTAAACAATATAACTGTGTCCAACTACCCAGCCCACATCGGATGCAGCCCAAAAAACTTCGTCTTGTTTGGCTCCATAAATGTATTGCATTGAGAATTTAAGTGCCGTAGCATAACCGCCTGTATCTCTGACAATTCCTTTTGGTTTTCCTGTAGTTCCAGAAGTGTATAAAACGTATAATGGATGCGTTGCATTTACAGGAACACAAGGAGCTTCTTCTGAGCCATAAACTAGTGCATCATAATCGACATCATATTTTTTGAAAGGAATTCTTGCTCCTAATTTTCTATTGAAAACGATGACTTTTTTAGGTTTGTGCTCTGCTAATTCTATGGCTTCGTCCACTAAAGGTTTGTAAGCTATTAGTCTGTCTATTTCTATTCCAGAAGAGGCTGTGATTATTAATCTTGGTTTACAATCGTCGATTCTTATGGCTAATTCGTGTGGTGCAAAACCTCCAAAAACAACAGAATGCGTTACTCCTATTCTAGCGCAAGCCAACATGGCAAAGGCAGCTTGCGGAATCATTGGCATGTATATTACAGCTGTATCACCTTTTTTTAATCCTAAAGAAATCATTCCGCCGGCAAGTTTGGCGACTTCTGATTTAACTTCGTTATAACTATATTTTTTAACAACTTGAGTTACTGGTGAATCGTAGATAATTGCCGTTTGATCACCGTAACCATCTTGAATGTGTTTATCTAAAGCTAAATAACATACATTTAATTCTCCATCTTTAAACCATAATGGATAATCATTATTGTCTTTATCTAATATTGTAGAAGGTTTTGTATACCATTCTATTTGGTCTGCTTGTTCTTTCCAAAATGCATCAGGAGATTGCGTACTTTGGTTGTAAAATTCTTGGTAATTCATTGGTATTGTATGGTTTGTGTTGATTAAACTAGTAAAGTAAATGTAGTTATTATTACTATATGTTCTGAAAATTTCTTGCTAAATAGGTATATACGAAAACGTTTGCGTGAAAATAGATAAATTTGCACAAGAAAATCATAATTTAGACGTCTAATACAATTGTAAGCAGATAAATAAATTAAAAACACAATCCTAGAAATTCAAAATATGAAAATATCAACTGTAATTTTATTAATAATTGTTTTTTTTTCAGCATCAGCGCAAAACAATATTGAAATAGCTAAAAGCGCTGTGAAAATCGAAATGCTTTTTCCAGAAGGAAAATCAAAAGCACTAATTTTAAGTTATGATGATGGAGCAATACAAGACAGAAAATTAGTAGAGCTTATGAATAAGTACAATCTTATTGGTACTTTTCATTTGAATTCTAATAAATTAGGTACAAATAACAATTTCAACTATTTAAACAAAGAGGAAATAAAGGACTTATTCAAAGGTCACGAAGTATCGGTTCATTCTGCTAATCATCCAAATTTACCAGATATTTCAAAAATAGATGTTATTAATGAAATTTTAGAAGACAGAAAAGAATTGGAACGTTTGGTTGGATATCCTGTTAGAGGAATGGCTTATCCATTTGGTAATACCAACGATGAAATAATTAATACAATTGATGAATTAGGAATTGAATATGCAAGAACCGTTGGAGATACCTATAATTTTGAAATTCCAAAAGATTTTTTAAGATGGTTTCCAACTATACACCAATTTGCAAAGGCTTATTGGGAACCTAACCAACCCGAAAAAGACAAAAAAGAAATGGAAGTGTTTTACAAAACCATAGATAATTTTTTGCAAACTAAAGAATTAGCAGTATTAGACATTTGGGGACATAGTTGGGAAATGGGAACAGATCAAAAAAAATGGGAAGAAACTGAAAAATTCTTTAAACTATTAGCCAATAATCAAGAAATCTATTACACCAAACAAATTGATTTAGTTGATTATATTAATGCTTTTAGAAATTTAAAATTTTCTGTAAATAAAGATAGCGTTACTAATACAAGCGCTTTAACTATTTATATCAAAATTAATAGCAAAATTTTTAGCATTTCATCTGGAGCTACAGTTACTTTATTGTT
>JAAFHW010000130.1 GCA_013298525.1 Flavobacteriia bacterium | reverse complement strand
CCTGCAATACAGGTTACCAATAATGCGTTTTCATCAACATAACGTGAAACTTTAAATCCTTTTTCTGATAAATATTCTTCTGCTTTTGATAAAAATAAACTTTCTCTAATAATGTTATTCGTTTTTATCCATTCAATAAAATTATCATTATAAAATTCTTTATTAGCTCTAGGAGGTGTATTCCCAGTTATAATATTTCCAAATTCATATAAAGCTTTTTTATTCCATTTTTTTTCGTTTTGAACAGGATCACCAAACATATCCAAAAAGGTAGCACGTAACAGTTTCTCATATAGTAAAATACTTTTTTCTCTTTTTTCTCTTAAATTTTTACCCTTTTCTAATATTGCAACAATTCTATCTTGGATTTCTATTTTAGGAATTGAAATCTCAATATTACCAATGTCTTTTAAACTAATTGATGGATAAGCATCATCTTTTATTAAATGGAAAGGTGGTTTATATGAAAAATAATGTTTTATAAATAGAGGATTAACAATGTTTTCATTAACAATTATTATTGCTAAATGACTTACTATATATGCTTCTGATGGTAAAATATAAACTCTTCCCATTTTAGAGGACATACCACTTTTTGCGAAAACTATTGAATTTTTAGGATATAATTTCAATCGTTTTTCTTTTGCAATTAAATCATCAATCTTTTCGCAATCTTCTAAAGGCAAACCTCTTACTAAAAACTCCAAACTTCCAGCTCTTATGAATGGTTTTCCAATTTTTGAAAATAAAGATTTATCAGGTGCTGAATTACCAGAATGTATGCTGGAAAATTCTTTCAACAAACTTTTCATTATTCAATCAAGTTTTTAAGTTCTTCCATTTCAATAATGATTTCATCTTCAAGGATAAATAATTCCTTTAAAATGTCCTGTGGTGCTTCATAAGTTTGTTCTTCGTATTCAAACTCACGGTACCGGTTGTAGCTTAAATCTAAATCGTTTAGAATAATTTCGTCAATCGGTACAAAGAAATGCTTTTTGCGTTCTATTGGTGTGTTTGTTGCTCTGTTTTGGTAGGCCTCAACTGCTATTGGTAATGGATTTTCAGCAAGTTTTCTCCTATTATCATCTAAACTATAGCCATCGTTTGTTAATTCGTAAAACCATACTTTTTCGGTATGCCAAGTTGGACTTTCTTCTTCTACTTTAGTAAATATTAATATAGCGGTTTTGACACCTGTGTACGGTTTAAAAGCTCCGCTTGGTAAAGATATTACCGCTTCAAGTTGGTTGTCTTTAAGTAAAATCTCTCGTGTTTGTTTTTGAGACTTACTGCCACCATATAAAACACCTTCAGGAATTATAACAGCTGCTTTACCACCAGAACGTAGCATTTTGGTAATGCGTATTAAAAATAACAATTCACTTTGGGTACCATCAATTTTTAATTTATCACTCATTCCGCCTTTATCAATTCTACCCGTAAATGGTGGGTTTGCCATAATAACAGAATATTCTCCATCAGGTTCAAGTTTGTCGTATATTTTAGAAAGTGTATCTGTATTTTCTATTTGAGGAATTTTAATACCGTGAAGCATTAAGTTCATTAATCCAATACGAACCATAGTTTGATCCACATCATAACCATAAAATACTTTTTCGTGTAAAGTTTCCCAAACGTCTTCTCTTGAAATAGTGTCACCTCCATATTTTTTGAAACGTTTTAATCCGTTTTCATCTACAGTAATTTCCTCTGGACTACTGTATTTGGTTAATATGTGTTGGTAAGCACCCACTAAAAAACCACCTGTTCCACAAGCTGGGTCACAAATTTTGTCTGTCCAATCTGGGTCAATGATTTCACACATAAACTGAATTAGGTGTCGCGGTGTTCTAAATTGTCCGTTCTTACCGGCAGAACCAATTTCGTTAATTAAATACTCATAAACATCTCCTTGCGTATCTTGAAATTGTTGCCCAGCGTCTTGTTGGATTTTTATATCTTCATAAATTTCATTAATGGCTTTTATTGCTTCGTCTAACAAAGCAGAATTATTGATAATGAAGATAGCATCTTTCATATATCTTGTATAGGGTTGCGATGGGTCGTTGATGGTTTTGATAAAAGGAAATGCTTTTTGTGAAACCAATTTCAGCATTGTATCAGGATCAAGTTGTGAAAAATGAGACCAACGACAATCTTCGTTACCTTCAAAAATAGATTTGTATTCTTGCTCCGAAAATATTGCTTTGGCTTTTTCTAAAGCATCGGCATCATCTAATCTTTTCATAAATAGCAAATACGATATTTGTGTAATTGCATCTATTGGATTTGAAATACCTCTGCTCCAGAATTTGTCCCAAAGTTTATTTATTTTTGATTTTAAGTCAGGTGATAACATTGTTTATTTTATTATGAATTAGAATAATTGGTTTTAAGCGGCAACTTTTTGGATAATGGTAATGATTTCTTCAATTTCTTTAGGAGAGAAAACACCCATTATACCTTGTGGATGCAATTGTGTAAATGGCGGATTGATTAAATCCTTTTTTTCTATTTTGCCTTTATCAATAAGAAACTTTTTAAGCACTTTCATAAACTCAATTTGATTGTTTGAAAGGTTGTTGTGTTCTTTTATGAATTCTTCAAAAGCCAAAGTAACCGTTTCTTCAAAAGAATGTATTACTTCAACTTGTAATATGTGTTTTATGAATTGTAAAAATTTAGCGTGATGATTGCCATAAACTCTTTGTAGCAGTTTTTCGGTAACAAATGGGTCTTTTTCATTCATCATTTGAGCCAACGTTTGTAACTCTTCTGTTGAAATATTCTGCCCTTGTTTTATCTTTTGTAAAATTGGGTTCTGGTCTGCTAATTGTTGCACCATAACTTCCACCATTTCTTTGTAACGGCTTACGCTAACCAATTCGTTTTCGGGTCCAAACTCAACCATTTCCTTTTTGTAAGTCACATCTTTTAGGTTCAGACTTTCCTGTTCGTCTCCACCATCAAATCGTTGGCGAAAACGCATTAGCGGAGCAATTTTATCAATGACTATTTGTAAATCAGTTTCGGTAGTATTTACCCAAAAACTATTTTTCAACGCTTTGTTGATAGTTGCTTTTTCTTTAGCAATTATTCCAATATTTGAAGGTAGTTCTGTTATTTGAGAAACAATTAACTCTTTTAAGTTTTCAATGTCTTGCGGTTCGTTTTTGAGCTGCGCTAATGAAAATTCTACAATGTCTTTTTCAAAACGCATTGCTTTAAAATCAACCGAAGACAATGCTCTCATAATGGGAGCAATGGTTTGGTCTAGAAATTCTAAGTTATCTTCACTTAAATCATTCCAGAAATTTGGAACTAATACTTTTTCTAAATCGGTTAAGTTGTCTTGAACAACGACATTATTTTTAGGTAAAGCATTTAATAGCTTTTCTAGTTCTAATTTTTCAGTTTCTGCACTATCTGAATGTTTTTCAATTGCTAAAACTAATTTTTCTAAACGCATTTTAAACAAACGCACTGGTAATGCAATTTGAGATTTGTTTTCTTTTCCTTTTGGGTTTAATTTGAAGTATTCAAAATTGTCCCAACAATCTATGACAAGGAATTTGTCTTTTTCGTGACACCAACTTCTACGTTGATTAGCGTTTAAAACTCTTGTTCCACGTCCAATCATTTGCCAGAATTTGGTGTAGGAAAAAACAGGTTTTGCAAATACTAAATTGACTAACTCTGGTACATCGATACCAGTATCTAACATATCAACGCTAATAGCAATACGAGGAAAATCATTATTCTTGAATTGGTCTAATAATCCACCTTTTCCGTAAACTCTTGGGTCGTCTGAAACGATTACTTTGGCAATTTCGCCAGCACCTTGTGGATAGAATTGGTCAAAAACCTCTTTTATTCTACGAGCGTGTTTCATTGTCATACAAAAGAAAATAGTTTTCCCAGGCAATACACCATTAGGGTCTTTTATACTTTCTTCCCAAAACTCTCTGACAATTAATGCGTTTGTTCCTTTGTTGGTTACTGCTTTTTCAATATCTGTACCTTCAAAATTTATTTCTATTGGGTCTTTGCCTTCAGCAATCAATTTCTTTTGGTCGTCTTCACTAATTGAGCTTAAATGAATTCCTTCTTGTTGAAATTTAGTTGTTAATTTCATCACCTCAAAATTGGATAGATATGGCGGAATGTTATTTACAGCTTCTTCAAATGTATAAGCGAAAGTGGGTAAACCATCTTCACAATCAAATAACTCAAAAGTATTGTGGTCAATAGCATCTGTTGGAGTTGCCGTTAATCCTAATATAATTGTGTTGAAATAATTTAAAACATTTTGATAGACATTATAAATAGAACGGTGGCTTTCGTCAATCACAATTAAATCGAAAAAATGAGGAGACAAACTATCCTTTTCATTTTCGATTATGTTTAACATTGTTGGGTAAGTGGAAACATAAACTCTTCTATCTGTAGCTAATTTAGTTTCACCAGTTTGTGGCCATATAGAATATTGAGGAGCATTTTCTTTAAAAGCTTCAATGGCTTGGTCCCTTAATGCAATTCTATCTACTAAAAACAATACTCTTGAAATCCAACCAGCACGCATTAATCCATCAACCATTGCGATACAAGTTCTGGTTTTTCCAGTTCCAGTTGCCATTATCAAAAGAAACTTTCGTTTTCTTTCTTCCATAGCTTCAAACACAGCACGAATAGCTTGTATTTGATAAGGTCTTCCTGCAATATTGGTATTTATTAATTCATCAGCTAATGGTTTTTGATTTTTGCGAATAAATGCCATACGTTCTAAATCAGAACGAGTAGGAAAAGCAAATATCTTTCTTGGAGCATAATTACCAATATCCCAAAAGTAAATGTCATTGCCATTGGTGTACATACAAAACGGTAATTCACAATTGAATTGGTTTTGAATATTTATTGCATATTGTTTGGCTTGTTCTTCGCCAATTCTAGCATCAACAGAAGATTTTTTGGCTTCAACTACAGCTAATGCTTTACCGTCTTTGCCTAATAACACATAATCACTAAACTCTGAATTGTATGTAGTTATAGGCTCATTAACGACATTGTTTTCTTTTGTAATGA
>JAAFHW010000013.1:30622-45461 GCA_013298525.1 Flavobacteriia bacterium | reverse complement strand
AATTATTACTTTTTTATTCATTATTTATTGTATAATATTTTAACTCCTCAATATCTTTTCCATGGTTCTACCTTTAGCCAATTCGTCTATTAGTTTATCTAAATAACGAATCTTTTGCATCAATTTGTTTTCGATTTCTTCTATTCTATAGCCACAAATTACTCCAGTTATTTTAGTCACATTTTCGTTTAATTCTGGAGCTTCTTCAAAGAAGGTTTCGAATGTAGTCTTGTTATCTAAAATTTGTTGCAATTGCTCTTGATTATATCCAGTAAGCCAATAAATAATGGTATCAACTTCTTCTTTGGTACGACCTTTTTTTTCCGCTTTGTTTACATAATGCGGATAGACGCTTGCAAATGAAGTAGTGAATATTCTATGATTTTCCAAGGTTATTAATCTTTAGTTGCATTCCAAGTTCCATCCATTCCTGCACCATTATATATCCAAGTGCCACTTCCAGTAGTACTTTGAAAACTCCCCACAAAGTCGGTGGTAATATTGAAGGTTGTATTCTTCATAGTTCCTACTAAATCGCCATTTTGATTGACCTGACCAGACAAGTTGAAATCATGATCGGGACTTGATTGATTCGTTATTACTTTTCCGCTAAAATTTCCATTGGGTAAAATTTTTCCTGTCCAAGTGCCAACAAACCCACCATCAATAGTTCCACTCCAATTACCAACGTTAGGATTAGGATTATCATCGTCTTTAGAACATGATGTTGAAAAAAATGTTATTGAAAAAATCATTAGAAGTTGAAGTGTTTTTTTCATTTTTTGGATTTTATTGAATTTTAATACAAATAAGAAATTTATAATTAACCTAACTCCACCAAAGTTTTCGCTTTAATAAAATCGGTTACAAGATATCCAATCAATTTTCCAACTAAGTGGTTGTTTTTATCGTGGTCTAAACTTGGTGCGCCTTCGCAAATGTGCAAGTAAGCCGCATTTTGGTGTTTGCCAAAGAAGTAAATAAATTGGCGCACTTCTTCCACAGAAAAACCACTTAATGTCATAGCACTACAAGGTATGTTTGGAATTGAATCTAAGTCGATTTCTACACCATAGGAATCATTTTTTATAAAGTCTAGAGCAAATTGCATTTCGCTATTAAAATTTTTAGTCATTTTAATTTTCATGCTATCATAAGTGTTGTACAAAACTCTATCTTTTAAGGTTTTAAGTTTGTCTAAAACACTTTTGGAAGTATAGCAATGGTGTAAACCAAAGATGAAATATTTCTTAAGAAAACCTTCCTCAAAAGCATACGAAAATCCATTTCCGCTGTGGCGACCTTCCAAAATTCTAAAATCGGAATGCGCATCAAAGTTTACTGCATTGATTGGCTTTCCTTTGGCTAAAGCAGTTCCTTTTATGTTTCCGTAGGCATTGTTGTGACCACCACCAATAACCAAAGGTATTTTTCCAGCAGTAACAATTAGAGAGATTATATGAGCTACTTCTTTGTCAATTTTTACAACTAATTCGCTTAATTTTTTTCTGTCTGCAGTTATGTTAAAATCTAGATTTTGAACTAATTCCATTTCTTCGGCTACGTCTAATGCACCCAAAACTACAATTTGTGAGCCTTTGCAAAAACGATTGTGCTGAATATTAGCAATACTTTTGATGGCACATTCCCAAGCGGTACTTGCTCCAGGTCGGCCATAATTGGCTCTTACTCCAATATCTTCTGGAATTCCGAATAAAACAAATTGTTGCTCACATTCTTTAAGGAATTTAGCCACATCTTGTTCTTTTGGAATGGTTACCATTTTTTCTCCAAATTTCACTTCACCGCTACGATGATTAGTAATCTTTGACAAATCGGATGCTGTAAAGCGAATAAGTTTTTCCATTAGAAAAATAAATCTTTCTCCAAAAATAATATATTTATGTTAACATACGTTTATGCTTAAAGTAATATTGCTAAATTTGTTCAAATTAATTCTATAAAAATGGAAAATCAAAAAGGTAACACGTCGTTAAAAGCCATCATACTAGTGCTTTCACTATTGTTGTTGGGAAGTTTGTTTTACATCTTCAAATTGACAACAGACACCAAAACTCTTGAAACAGAGGTTTCGTCTGTAAAAACTGAAAAAGACAATGTTCTTAAAGATTTAGAAGAACTAAAAGCTACTTATGATGCCGCAATTGCAGAAAACACATCAATGTCTGATGAATTAATCGCTGAAAGAGAAAAAGTTGTAGGATTGATGGCGCAATTAGAGAAATCTAAAGGTGATGTAAATGCTATGGCAAAATACAAACAACAAGTTGCAGCATTGCAAACTAAAATGAACAGTTTGATGCAAGAAGTTGCTGTGTTGAAAAAAGAAAATCAAGCACTTACTACTAATTTAGATAGTACAAAAGTAGTTTTGGCAGATTCTAAAAATTACAATCAAGTACTTGTAGGTCAAAATGAAGAACTTTCTAAAACAGTTGAAAAAGCTTCTAAATTGTCTGTATTGAATTTGAAAACTGGTTCTTACAAACTTAAAGGTTCTGGAAAACAAGTAGAAACAGATAAAGCGAGTAGAGTAGATATCTTGAAAGTGAGTTTTACTATTGCTGAAAATAGTGTAGCAAAATCTGGAGATAAAACTTACTATGTTCAAGTAATTGATAGCAAAAACAATGTTCTTGGAGATAAAATCACTACAAGTTTTGGAGACAAATCATTAACTTATAGTTTTACCTCTACTGTGAAATATGAAAATAAAACGGTTGATGTGGTTAAAGATTTGCCAGGAAAAGATTTTCAAAAAGGAACGTATTTTGTAAATGTATTTGACAAAGCAGAATTGGTTTCGAAATCTAGTTTTACGTTGCGATAAAACAATTATTAATTCAAAATAGGAAAAGGTGTTTACTTCGGTAAACGCCTTTTTTGTTTATAACTTGTTAGTTTATCAACGACTGAAATACTACTTTTTGATGTTATTTTGTAGTATAATAGAATTGTAATGAGCAATAAAAGAAGTATTACTATTTTAATTGGAATTATTGGTGTGTTGCTGCTGATGTTGGCAGGAACCATTGGTTATATTCTTGGCAATACCAACGAAAATGGTTCGACTTCAACTGGAATTAGTGATGACAAAAAGGTAATGCAAGAAATTGAAGAATTAAAACAAATGTATGATTCTAAAATTGCAGAGAAAACCAATAATTATAATGCTCTAGAAACAGAGCGTGAAAAAGTTCAAGCATTAGTTGCTGAGTTAGAAAAAACTAAAAATGATGCTCAAGCTTTAGTAAAATACAAAACACAATACCAATCTTTAGAATCTAAAATGAGACTTTTGGTTGATGAGATTGTAGTTTTGAAAAACAAGAAGACAAATATTACGATTAAGCAAGAAAAAGCTCAAGTTGCCAAAAAAGTAAACCAACCAAAAATAGAAAATACACTTACACCAGTGGCTATTCCTGCAAAGAAAGAAGTTGTTGCTGTGACTAAAACAGAACCTACAAAACCGAAATCGGATGATTTTTTTGCTAAAAAAGAATTACCTAAGCAAGAAGTTGTAGAAGTTAAAAAAACTTCACCACAAGTTCGATTTGAGAAGTTTTCTAAAGTTACTTTATCTAATGTAAAAGCTAGTGCGTACACCATTAAATCTGGTGCGAAACAAATAGAAACCAACGTTTCTGGAAAAGCCGATATGATTAAAATTACTTTTACACTCAATGATAATCCAACGGCCAAAAGTGGCGAAAAGAATTATTACATTCAGATTATTGACGGAAAAAACAATGTTTTAGGCAAACGCATCACCGAGTATTTTGATAACGAATCATTGACATACAGCTTAAGTAAAACTTTAAATTACAACAACCAACAAATGGATTGCTCCATAGAGTTTGCCAAAAAAGACTTCGAAAAAGGCCTCTATTATGTCAATATTTTTGATCGTGATGAATTGGTTGGAAGAGCTAGTTTTAGTTTGAAGTAGGAGTGTATTGACTTATATAGGTTTCATGACAATTTATCACTTTAGTAAAAAGATATGTAAATTTACGACTTGGAAAACATAAAATTAATTATTGTAGACTTAATCTTTATTCATATTGGCTTTTCCAGTTTATTTTTTTTGCAATTTCTTCAAATGTATAATTTCCTATAAGCATTATTTTTCCTTTGTCATCAATATAGCCATATTCTTTACATTCGATAGTATAATGTTGGCAATCACTATGGTTAAATTCTTCCTGTAGTTTCCATTGTACTTTTTTGCAAGTTTTCCCAATTATAGCTTTTCCTTTGTGAAAATAAGAAACTTCTTCAAATTGTGGTTTTATAATAACTTCACCTTTGTTGTTAGCAAAGCCAATTTTCCCATCTTCATCAACGATTCTTATTTTACCATCAATTAAATAATCAGGTGATGGTTCACCGTAACTTGTGTTGTAAACTTTAAAAAGTTGTTTTTCTTTGCTATCTATAGCAATCCAGCCACTCTCATTTGCCATCCCAAAAATAGAGAAATAACCGAGCTTATCTTCGTCAAAACAAATGATGTATTTTGATGTATCGAGTTCCTTTATCAAGTTACCTTTTTCATCTAAAACTTGGAACACAGAAAAATCCTTTGATCTCTTTGATTTAATTGTGAATTTTTCTTGTGCGTCACCACAAGAAAAGAAGGTTATGAAAATTAATATACTAAAAAGTTTTTTCATGCTTTTAGGAATTTACAAGATTGGTAAAGAAAACTATTTGTAATTTTTTTAAAATTGAAAAATAAAAAAGTCACTTAAATTATGAAGCGAACGGTTTGATTTGCTTGCACTTTCATCGTAAATCCGTAATATTTATTATACTTTACAATTCATACCGTGCTTCGCTTAAATTGAGATTTAGTTCAAAATTAAAATTATTTTCTTTCTTCCATTTATGATATTTTTCATAGTCTAAAATTATATCTTCAGGAACAATTAAAATCATATTATATTGTTCCATTAAAAATTCGTTTAGAAATGGTGAATCAATAATTTTATTTAAGTTTTTTAAATATTCTTTAGTTTCTACTTTTGAAGAATATTTATGTTTGTGTTCAAACAAAACGAACTGTTTTAATGCATCTTTGTGCATATCAATATATAAATCTTGAAAACCAGAATACTTCTCTTCTTCTTTTAAGTTTTTTATTAGCCACTCAAACTTCTTGTAAGTATAAGCCATTGTAGATACTAACATTGTTGAGTCTTTCACAGATTCTTTAGAAAAAGATATTGCACCTTGTAGGTTAAATAATTTTAATCCAGTTAATCTTGATGGTTCTATTTTGGTTACTATTTTTTCTTCCAAATCAATTAAGTTTTGGTTTTCTAATTCATTTGATGTAATTCTGATTTTATACATCCAAGTTCCACATTCAAATATTGTTAGTAAACTATTTTGATTATTTGAATCTTTAGAAATTCCTCTTATTCCGTTACAAGTGAATTTTTCACCAACATGATGAATTATTTTAAGATTTTTAACATCATTATCTTTATTGAAAATAACGCTGTATACACTTAAAAATTCATTTCTTAATCTTCCTTCATTCCCAACGTTGTTTGGATAAATGTAGATACTGATTTTTGAGTTTTCTTTTTCGTAAGTAACACCAATATTTTCATCTTTTTTATCAAATGAATAAGCGTCGATTAAATTATAATCATCTATGTTTTTTGGAAATTCTGTCTTGGTTTCAGAATGAATAAACTCATCTTTAAATTTTAATTTTTTTGGAGTATTTCTTAATTGTGAATAGCCACAATTACTTATAAATAGGAATAAAGATATTATTTTTAAAGTGTATATTTTCATAGTTTTAAAAGGATTTTTTTTGATTTGTAGTCGCATTAATCATATATTTTTAAATGTGGCGTATGTTTATAATCGTCAGCAAGCATTCATAAATACATCAAAAAATCACACAATCTTTTCACCTTCAATAATCACCGTTTCTATTAAATCGGTTCCGAAGCAATAGGGTAGTTGGTAGAATGAGGTAACTTCTTTACTTATAATGATATTGGATTTTTTACCTAAAGTGATACTTCCGTGTGTTTTTTCTAATCCCATGGCGTAGGCACCGTTTATTGTTGCTGCATTTATGGCTTCTTCTGGTGTCATTTTCATTTTGATGCAAGCTGTAGCAACTACAAAATTCATATTGCCAGATGGTGTAGTTCCTGGATTGAAATCGGTGGCTAAAGCTAAAGGCAAACCTGCGTTCAACATTCGACGCGCTGGCGTGTAAGGTATGCTTATAAAATAGGAGCAAGAAGGCAAAGCCACTGGCATGGTTTCGGTATTTTTTAGAGCTTCAATATCTTCATTGGTAACTACTTCAAGGTGATCTACCGAAAGTGCGTTGTGTTTTACGCAAGCTGCAATTCCGTTAATTGCGTTGAATTGGTTAACGTGAATTTTGGAACGCAAACCGTATTTTTTTCCAGCTTCCATGATTCTTTCGGTTTCTTCTACAGAGAAATAACCAGTTTCGCAGAAAGCATCGATGTAATCTGCTAAGTTTTCTTGTGCGATTTTTGGCAGCATTTCATTAATAATCAAATCAATATAGCCAGAATGGTTTTCTTTGTATTCAACAGGAAACGCATGTGCACCAAGAAAAGTCGCTTTTATAGCAATAGGATAATTTTGAGCAAGTTTCTTAATCACACGAAGCATTTTGATTTCACCGTCTATAGTCAAACCGTAACCCGATTTGATTTCGACTGCTCCAGTTCCTTGTTTCATGACTTCTTCAAGGCGTGCTTTCGATTGGTTATAAAGTTCTTCTTCTGAAGTTTCGTTAAGTTTTTTGGCTGAGTTTAAGATGCCACCACCGCGATTGGCTATTTCCTCGTAACTCAATCCGTTGATTCTATCTACAAATTCTTGAATACGATTGCCAGCATAAACAATATGAGTATGACTATCACACCACGCAGGAAGCACTACTTTTCCGGTAGCGTCAATAGTTTCATCGGCATTAATTTTGGGACAATTTTCCATTAAACCGAAGTCGGCAATTAGGTCGTTTTCTATTAATAAATAAGCGTTTTTTATTGAAGGTAAAACAGCCATTTCGCTACCAGAAACTTTTCTGATGGACGCGTCTCTAATTTGAAGTAGCTCTTGAATGTTGGTGATTAGTGTTGTCATGAAACTAAATTTCCGTAAAATTACTTTTTAAATAATAATAATTTCTAAATTTAGACAAAATTTGAATTTGTGAGAAAAATAAAATATAAAAAAGGAAAAAAAGTAATCCCTAGTTTTTTTGATTATACTGGAGTTCACAAACATATAAAAACAGAATTGCAATTGTTTGTTTATGATACGCATGATCTTACTGAATGTGAAGAATTAAATGTTCATGAAATAGGCTCAAATGTAGACTTGAATAAAGTAAATTGGCTTAATGTTCATGGGTTAAATAATATTGAAGTTATAAAATCAGTTGGAGACTATTTGAAAGTGGACAATTTTATGCTTGGAGATATTTTAAACACTACAAAACGAACAAAACTAGACGAATACCACGATGTATTATTTTTTAATATTAAATCGTTGTTGCCAGTTGAAAACTCTGATAATATTAATGTGGAGCAAATTAGTTTTCTTTTAAAAAATGGTATTTTAGTTTCTTTTCAAGAGAAGCGCAGTGATTTTTTTACCCATATTCGTGAACGAATAAGAACGCATTCAGGAATTGTACGCGAGAAAAAAGCCGATTATTTACTTTATTTACTATTGGATGCTGTAATGGAAAACTTTTACATCACTATAGAGAATGAAGAAGATAGAGTAGAAGATTTGATTAATGTTTCTAAAACAAGTACAAGTCCAGAAATTTTAATTCAAATTGAAAAGCATAGAGACAACTTTAATTTTTTAAAACGTTCTATTATTCCTTTAAGAGATTCGTTGTATTCTATTAAAAGCATGAAAGACGACAATGTTTTTAATAGTATAGAATTAGAAAATTATAGTTTCTTTGATCGTTTGCATCAAAAGTGTTTAGAACTTTTGGAACAAATTGAATATGATTCAGCTTCATTAGATAGCGCTTCTAACTTTTATTTTTCAACTCAAAATCATAAGTTGAATGAAGTAATGAAAACATTAACTGTGGTTTCGGTGTTTTTTATGCCTCTAACTTTTATAGTTGGAGTTTATGGAATGAACTTTGACAACATGCCTGAATTGCATTGGGAATATGGTTATTTTATCATTCTTGGATTCATGTTGTTATTGCTTTTGGGAATGATTTATTATTTCAAAAAGAAGAAATGGTATTGATTGTTAAAAAAGGTGTTAATAATTTATATTGATTTATTGGTCAATTTAAAATTATGAATTACCTTTGACGAGTATATACACAAATTCCGGAATAAATATGTTTACTTTACAACAGTATTTAGGTTTTTTACTTTTCTTAACCATTTTAACTATTGGTTTTTGGTTAATGATTTTCTTAATTCACTTCGTATTCTATTGGATATTTGGTGCAACAAGAGAATTGTTGAAAGAAAGAAAAGCTAAAAGAGAATTAGAGCAAGCTTAATTAGTTTGTTTTAAATAAAAAAGTCCCAAGTAATTGGGACTTTTTTTATGCAGTTTGTTATTATTATCCTGGAAAATCTCCACCACCTTCGTCTTGATTTCTCTTTGGTTGTCTCTCTTTTTCGTTTTTAGATTTGTTGAAACGATATGTAAATGAAAGAGTAATTTGTCTTTCTCTCCATTGCATTTCAGCATAAGAATTGATTAAATTAGGAATATTAGTTTCCATAATTCTTTTTCTTGAATTAAAAACGTCACTTACATTTAATGAAAGTGTTCCTTTATCTTTAAGCACATCTTTACTGAAAGCTAAGTTCATTGCAAAAACGCCTAAACTTCTACCTTGAGCATTGGTTTGCGGACCATTGTAGGTTGCATTAGTTTGCCAATCAATCTTTTTAGGTAACGTTACTTTAGATGTTAGTCTAGCTGTCCAAGATGTTGCAATGTTATCAAAATTTTGAGTTACCTTATTGTTTAAGAAATTAGTGTAAGTATAATCACCTTGCGTTTCTACTCTAAAAAGGTTGAAGTTACTATTTAATTTCCACCATTTGTATGGAGTATAATTTAAAGTAAATTCAAAACCTGCTCTATATTCTGTAGCAAGGTTGATTGGCGAACTTAAAATTACTGGAATGCCATTTACAAATGCTCCTGATTCTTTTCTTACAAATTGAAATGTATCAGTTGTTTTATTTACATACAATGAAGTATTTAATGTGAATTTATCCCAACTTTTTAAGAATCCTAAATCAATAGCATCAGTCATTGCTGGATCTAAATCAGGATTTCCTTGAAAGATATTAATGTTACTTGAGTAGTTACTAAAAGGATTGATTTGTCTACCTCTAGGTCTTTGAATTCTTCTACTATAGCTTATAGAAGCATTTGTTTTATCTGATATTTCATAAGTGAAGAACGCACTTGGAAAGAAATTATCGTATTTTTTTGTATTGAAATCACTTGTTGTAATTTGGTTGATATCAATTTTAGAATCTTCCCAACGCATACCTAATAAAACAGACAATTTTTTTACTTTAAATCCGTATTGTGAATAAAGAGCATGTACTTTTTCTTTGTAAACTAAATTGTTTGTGAAAAGAGTATTTACAATACCTTCATTAAAAACAGTTACATCAGTATCTTGTTCAGAAAAATCGCCACGATATCCAGCTTCAAGTTGCATTGATTTACCTAATGGCAAAACATAATCTGCTTGAATTAAGTTACGACTCTGTTTTTGAATATTAATTGTAGCATCAGTACCATCTTGACTATCAATAATGGTTGCTATATTGTCATCATTGTTTTTAGAAAACTGAGTGTCAATAGTCAATTTATGACCATCTTTTTTGAATTTTTTCAATAAATTAGATGAAAAATCAATGTTCTCACTTTTGCCATCTTCATAGTTAATACGTGTTTGTAGGTTATTCAAACTCGAATTTGTATATTGTCTATCAAAGAAAACATTATCTTGATTATCGCCAGATGTTTTTCTATAGTTTACAGTGTTAGTCCAAGTAGTATTCTTGTCTAAAAACCATTCAGCACCAAAGTTTCCGTTGTAACCTTTATTTATTCTATCATTGTCTCTAGTTTCATTTATAAAATTTGGAGATGATGCACCAACATTCAAGTAATTGGTTTCAACTAAAGAGTTACCTGGATTGTTTCTGTAGTTGTAACCTTGTGTAGTAAATAAATTAAATTCGTTTGTTTTATAATTCAAATTTCCACTTAATCCATGATTATCTGGATAACCAGTGGTTGCAATGATTACACCATTTAGTCCATTAGTTTTACCTTTTTTCAGGATGATATTCAATAGACCTCCACCACCTTCAGCGTCATATCTTGCTGATGGATTAGTAATCACTTCAACTTTATCAATAGCATCAGCAGGAATCATACGTAAAGCATCATTGATATTGATTGCATTAGAAGGTTTTCCGTCGATTAAAATTCTAACATTTTCGTTTCCTCTTAAACTCACATTACCTTCAACACTAACAGCAACCGAAGGAATATTATCTAAAACATCACTTACAGTTCCTCCTTTTACCATTAAATCGTTACCAACGTTGTAAACTTTTTTGTCAAGTTTGATCTCGACAGTAGTTTTTTCAGATCGAATTACAACTTCATCTAATTTTGTAGCTTCATCTTCAAGGGAAATAGTTCCTAAATTGGTATTTTCTTTAATTACTTTTCCTTTTATTTCAATAGGTTTAAATGAGATGAACTCTACTTTTACGTTGTAAGTTCCTGGAGAAGCATCAAAGCTAAAATCGCCTTTTGCATCGGTAATTCCGCCAGCAGTAATTTTGTTTGTTGTAGTATTGACTAAAGATATTGTAGAATATTCTAAAGGTTGACTACTTATTTTATCAACAACCTTTCCGGTTACTCTTACTTTTTTACCTTCAGGTTTTTGTTGCGAATAATTTAATAGAGTACTTAATAACAAAGCTAATGTTAAAAAGAATTTAATTTTTTTCATGATTTGATGTTTATATTTCACAGTTCTCATTTGACTGCAAAAATAAACTTTCGTTTAACCATCAAATCACAAAGGTTTGTTAAAAGTAAAATTGAATTAATCTAAATTATTTCTTTAACTTTTTCAAATGGTCTGGCAATAACAGCTTTGTTTCCATTTACAGCTATAGGTCGTTCCATTAAAATAGGATAATCTACTATAGATTGAATGATTTCTTTATCTGATAAAGTCTTTCCCTTGAAGTTTTCAACCCAAATAGATTCTTTAGTTCTAATTAATTCTATTGGTTTGATATTCAGTTTTTTAATTATAACTTCTAATTCTTTGAAAGTTAATGGATTTTCAAGATATTTTATAATTTCAAATTCTTGCTTTGAATTTTCTATAAATGCCAAACATTCTCTCGATTTTCCACAACGTGGATTATGGTAAATTGTTATCATATTTTTTTCTGTAAATTAAATGAATATTGCAATAAATATAGTATTTTAGTAAAAAATAAATTTAACAGAATTATGTTTATAGAACAAGGTGTAAAGAAAGAAAATCCTTTTTGGAAATATATTGTAGGATCAATTTTAATCATTATAGCTTCAACTATTGGTCAAATACCTTTTGGTGTAGCCGTTTTAATGAAAACCATGAAATCTGGAACAATGCCAACCGATAGTGCTGGAATGTTACGTGTTTTGGAATCTAATTTGTCTTTATTTTTGATGATGCTTTCATTTGTTTTTGCATTATTAGGCGTTTTTATTGTAATCAAATATTTTCACAAGCAAACCATTTTAGAGGTAACTACATCAAGAAGTAAAATAGATTGGAGTAGAGTGTTTTTCTCTTTTGGGTTGTGGACTATTTTCACAATATCGAGTGTTTTGTTGACCTATTATTTAAGTCCAGAAGAAATGATTTGGAATTTCAAACCCATTCCATTTGCAATTCTAGTGCTTATCGGAATCATTTTGATACCAATTCAAACAAGTACTGAAGAATATGTGTTTAGAGGTTATTTGATGCAAGGATTTGCAAATCTTTCAAAAAACAAATGGTTTCCTCTACTAATGACTTCCGTAATTTTTGGAACCATGCATATTTTCAATCCAGAGATTGATAAAATGGGAAATATTGTTTTGGTTTATTACATCGGAACTGGTTTGTTTCTGGGAATTATAACTCTAATGGATGAAGGAATGGAATTGGCTTTAGGATTTCATGCTGCGAATAACTTAGTGACTGCATTATTGGTTACTTCAGATTGGTCGGCTTTACAAACGAATTCCATATTTAAAGATGTTTCTGATCCTTCGGCTGGACTTGAAATTATTATTCCGGTTTTTGTGATTTTTCCTTTACTATTGCTTTTGTTTAGTAAAAAATACAAATGGTCCGATTGGAAAGAAAAATTGACTGGAGATATAAAATATAAAACAACAATTAACGAATTAAATAATGATTAATCCAACTTACGATAACGTTCATAATCATTTTAAATTAAATGGTTTCCATCTTAACAAAGAAGATTTGTGTCGTGTGGCTTATAGTTTTATTAAAGAAGGTGACGATTGGGAAAAACCTGTAGGAGATTTTCTTTTAGATTGGTTTGATGGAAAAACCTATATCGAAATGAAAACATCGGGTTCAACAGGAACGCCAAAAACCATTCGTGTTGATAAACAAGCCATGGTAAATTCTGCTTTAGCTACAGGAGATTTCTTTGGTTTGCATTCAGGAAATAGAGCTTTGCAATGCCTTCCAGTGAAATATGTTGCCGGAAAAATGATGTTGATTCGTTCGATAATTCTTGGATTAGATTTAGATTATGTTGCTCCAACTTCTCATCCAATGGAAAATTTGGATGATACTCATTATGATTTTGTAGCAATGGTTCCAATGCAAGCACAAAATTCGTTGAAAGAACTTAAAAATGTTAAAAAACTTATTGTTGGTGGCGCAAGAATTAGTAAAAAGTTAGAAAAAGATTTAATAAAACTACCAACGGAGGTTTATGAAACTTATGGAATGACTGAAACCATCACGCATATTGCGGCTAAAAAAGTTGGTGAGAAAGAGTTTACAGTATTACCACATGTAACTATAACTTATGACGACAGAAATTGTTTGGTTATTCACGCACCACACATTATTGCAGAAGAAACTGTTGTTACTAATGATTTGGTAGAATTAGTAAACGAAAATCAGTTTTTGTTTTTAGGTAGGATTGACAATATTATCAATAGTGGTGGCGTAAAAATTATGCCCGAACAAGTAGAGAAAAAACTTGACGGAAAAATTGACAGAAGATTTTTTATAGCTTCAAAAGATGATGCTGAACTTGGTGAAAAAGTAGTTCTCGTTGTTGAAGGTGAATCGTTTGATATTGACAAAGCTATTTTTGAAGGTTTAGACAAATACGAACGTCCAAAAGAAATTGTTTTTGTTTCTAAATTCAAAGAAACTGAAAACGGAAAGGTTTTAAGAAAAGAGAGTTTTAAATAAAATTATATACTATGAAAAAAGTTATGTTTGCTTTATTGATTGTATTTTTTACATCTTGTTCTTCTACAAAAAATACAGACTCAGTTTCTGTCTCCGAAGAAACTTCTGTAGTGAAAAGTGAAAACGATGGTTCATCTTACGAAAAAGCTATAATAATTAAAGCAAAAGATGAAATGACTGGTGTAAATAAAGTTTATTCGAAATTAAAAGAGCTTTATCCAGGATATAAACTGATAAGTCAAGGATCAGGTTCTAAAAATGGAAAACATTACGATACTATGAAAATTGTAACATCAGATGGAGAGGAAAAGTCTGTTTATTTTGATATTACTAGTTTTTATGGTAAATTTTAAATTACTTTAAAACCTTTACAAAAAACTCACTATTCAAAACTTCAACTTCATCTAATGATTTGATTTTGAATTTAGATTTTTTCCATTTGTTTGTTGGTTCGATTCTAATTTCTTTTCCGTTTACTTTGATGTCAATTGGCATATTGAAATCTGTTACATCAGTTTTCCATTGAAATTCTAATTTCTTTTTGTTCAATTTCAATTCTAAAATTGGAGTACTTTTAAAATTCAAATATTGATTGAAAATAGGAGTAAGGTTCCTATTACTTTCTTGATTGAAAAAGGCAATCACAGTTGGTGTATCAATAATTTTGTGACGATAGGTTTCAGAGTATTTCAGAATAATCTTCCACCACAATTCATCATTATTTATTACATGACGCAAAGTATTTAAAAGCAAAGCACCTTTTGGATACATATCGCCAGAACCTTCATTGTTAACACAACAGGTTCCAATGATTGGTCGGTCGTTTCTAACATTACGTTGTAAACCTTTGGCGTACTTCATCGCTTTTTCATAGCCAAATTGACATTCTATAAAAACAATTTCGGTATATTGTGTAAAACCTTCATGTATCCACATATCTGAAATATCTTTTGAAGTAATGCTGTTTCCAAACCATTCGTGACCACTTTCGTGGATGGTAATGTAGTCAAACAAAAGCCCAACTCCTGTCATCGACAAATCAGAACCCATATAACCTTTTAAATACTTATTTCCATAAGCTACAGCACTTTGATGTTCCATACCTAAATAAGGAGTTTCAACCAATTTATAGCCGTCTTCAGCAAAAGGATATGTTCCAAATCGCAATTGGAAACAATCCATCATTGGTTTTACTTCTTCAAAGTGCTTTTTGGCGCGTTCTTCATTATCTTTCAATACATAATAATCTAA
>JAAFHW010000013.1:7963-30612 GCA_013298525.1 Flavobacteriia bacterium | reverse complement strand
AACCATTGTGATTATCGTGAATGTGAGCATAATCGGCAATATTTACTGTAATATCATAATTGTTTATCGGATTTTTAACTTCCCAATCCCAACGTGTATATCCATTTTTTAGATCTTCACTTCCAATAAATCTTCCATTAGAAACATTCATCAAGCCATTTGGAACAGCTACTTTTATGGTCGAACCCAAATCAGGTTCATCCGTTTGCGAATCTTTTACAGGATACCATAAACTTGCTCCAGTTCCTTGAACAGCAACACCAACCCAATGTTTTCCTTGTTTGTCTTTTTTGAAAACAAAACCACCGTCCCAAGGAGCATTTTTGGCAACTTTAGGTTTTCCTGAATAATAAAAGCGAATTTTATCAGAAGAATTTGCAGTTAAACCACTTGGGAAATCAATAAAAACGGCATCAAATTCACGTTTGTATTCTAATTTTTTATTGTTGTGAATGATGCTATCAATTTGCATGTTTTCAAATAAATCAATTTGAATTTTTGAAGAATTCTCAACTACTTTAAAAGCAATTTCATTGTAACCTACAATCGTTTTTTCATCAGGATTTATTTTGATATTCAAATCATAACGTTGCACATCATAGCAAGTTCTCTCTAGGCGCAAACCACCTTGAAGTGAATCTCTACGCGTAAAGTTTTGAGAAAATGCAGTTTGGAAGCCAATTAAAGTTAAACCAATAATAAAGATTTTTTTCATGATGATGTGATTTAAAATTGATTAGTAGTAGGTTTTTGGGATTTGTTACTTGATTAATTTTAATAATTTATTTAAAGAATGCATCAGCACTATTGCAAAGCAAAATCCAAAGAAAAACATTATAATTGAAAAAAGTGCATTAGCAGTATATCGATAGTCATTTAAATTATAGAAATAATCAAACAACCAACTTAACTTAGGATTTCTATAACTATTACCGAAACCACCGTTATCTTCTATAATTAGCTCTTCAATTTTAATATAAAAGAAAATACTTGATGGAAAACCAACTAAAATAATAAAAATCACTTTTAGTATTTTTTTACTTATTTCATTCATTTATTAATATCAATTACAACTGAATCAGCAACTAAATCACCGATTCGTTGTTTGCTTTTATTTGTTGATGCAACAAGTAATCCAATCATAAAAAAGCAATCAAAAAGACCCATACCAAATCTTACAAAAGCTTGAGTTCCGCTAATATCTTTATTATTAGTTTTATTCATGACTTTCAGTCCAACTATCTTTTTTCCAAAGGTTTGACCTGTAAAAGCTTCATTTAATGGCCACAATCCTAATCCAATTAGAAAAAGAAGAAAAGCAGGAAAACCTATTATCTGATATCCGTTTTCATTTTTTTCTCCAAAGAAATATCCGAAGATAAAAATAAAAACAGCATAGATTAAAAAATCAATTATAAAAGCTAAAATTCTATCTCTTTTCTTTGCTAACTTCATTGTGAAAAAGATTGTTTATGATTTTAATTATTAAATGGATTTAAAGCAAAAAGCATAAAAGTTTTTTTGGTGTTTTTTATTAGTTTTTATACAAAAAAATTATTTTTTCTTTTTGACTAATTTGTAATTTTCTATTTCTTGTTTTATTTTATGAAGAAAATTTTCAGCATATTTGTTACTAATTGGTAAACTTATTCTTTCATTATAGTTGTTACTATTTTCATGAAAACTTTTTTCAATTATAACTTTATTTTCAAAAACAAAAACAATACTTTCATTACTCTTTTGGATTCTACTTTTTACATTAATCCATTTTTTTCGACCTTTGTTTGTTAATTTTATTTCAATAATTTTAAAGTCAATTTTTCCGGTACTTTGAATTGTTGCAGTTGAAATATATACATCATCAAAATCATATTTTGTTAATATGGGTGTTTTTTCAATTCCAAATACTTCTTCAGAATCAATATCATAAACTAATTTACTATCTTTTTCATTTTCAGCTAAATAATACAAACCATTCTCCAATATTTCATCCTCTCTTTCAACAAATGATGTTATTGAAAAACTTATCATGAAAATAATAAAGCAAAACATTGATTTTCTCATAAAACAAATCTAAAATCTAAAATTTGACATCTAACATTAAACCTGAATTACACCCAAATTAAATTTCTTCTCAATAGGTGAGTGGTTAGCTGCTTCGATTCCCATAGAAATCCATGTTCTAGTTTCTAATGGATCAATGATTGCGTCAGTCCAAAGTCTTGATGCTGCATAGTAAGGAGAAACTTGTGCATCGTATCTTGCTTTGATTTTGTCAAATAATTCTTGTTCTACTTTTTCGTCAACGGTTTCGCCTTTTGCTTTTAGTGATGAAGCTTCAATTTGTGCTAAAACTTTAGCAGCTTGAGTTCCACCCATTACAGCTAATTCGGCACTTGGCCAAGCAAAAATTAATCTTGGGTCATATGCTTTACCGCACATAGCATAATTTCCTGCGCCATAAGAATTTCCTACTACAACAGTAAATTTTGGAACTACAGAATTTGAAACTGCGTTTACCATTTTTGCTCCATCTTTAATAATTCCGCCATGTTCCGATTTTGAACCAACCATAAAACCAGTAACGTCTTGAAGAAAAACTAATGGTATTTTTTTCTGATTACAATTGGCTATAAAACGAGTTGCTTTATCAGCAGAACTTGAATAGATAACACCTCCAAATTCAATTTCACCTTTTTTAGTTTTAGAAACCGTTCTTTGATTAGCCACAATTCCAACTGCCCAACCATCAATTCTTGCATAACAAGTGATGATTGATTTTCCGTAATCTTCCTTATACATATCCATTTCAGAATTATCAACCAATCGTTTGATAACTTCCATCATATCATACTGATCAGAACGAGATTTTGGAATAATTCCGTAAATATCTTCTTCTTTTAAGGCAGGTTTTTGAGGTTTTTCTCTATTGAAACCAGCTTTATCATAATCACCAATTTTTCCAACGATGCTTTTGATTCTATCTAATGCGTCTTTGTCATCTTTAGCTTTATAATCGGTAACCCCAGAAATTTCACAATGTGTAGTTGCACCACCAAGTGTTTCGTTATCAATATTTTCACCAATGGCAGCTTTTACTAAATAGCTTCCTGCAAGAAAAATACTTCCAGTTTTATCAACAATCATGGCTTCGTCACTCATAATTGGAAGATAAGCGCCACCAGCAACACAACTTCCCATAACAGCAGCAATTTGTGTAATTCCCATGCTTGACATTATCGCATTATTTCTAAAAATTCTTCCAAAATGTTCTTTGTCAGGGAAAATTTCATCTTGCATTGGCAAATAAACGCCAGCTGAATCTACCAAATAGATTATAGGAAGACGATTTTCCATAGCAATTTCTTGCGCACGAAGGTTTTTCTTTCCAGTAATTGGAAACCAAGCACCAGCTTTTACAGTGGCATCATTGGCAACAACAATACATTGTTTTCCTGAAATATATCCTATTTTCACTACAACGCCACCAGAAGGACATCCGCCATGTTCGGCATACATTCCGTCTCCAACAAATGCTCCAATTTCAATGCTATTAGATTTATTGTCAAGCAAATAATCGATACGTTCTCGTGCAGTCATTTTGCCTTCTGCATGAAGTTTTTCGATTCGTTTTTCACCACCACCAAGTTTAACTTTGGCAAATTTTTGCTTTAAATCAGATAATAAAAGTTTGTTATGATCTTCGTTTTTGTTGAAGTTTAAGTCCATAAAATTAGATGCTTATTTTGTTTTTGCTAAAGTACGAAAACGTTTGAAAAAACAGAATAGTTCTTTAAAAAACAGAAATAAATTTATTTACCTAGTTTTCTTGTAACTTAACATTCTCTTAATATTAGTTGAATACATTTGCATAAAATTTTATACCTAATGACACTAAATAGTATTTTTCAATTTTTTGTACCGAAAGATAAAAAGTTCTTTCCTTTATTTGAACAAGCAGCTGCAAATTTAATTATTCTTGCCAACACATTACATGAAGCAGTAAATGCACCAAAAGCAGAACGTGAAGAATATTTTAAAAAAATTGAAGAACTTGAAGCTACAATTGAAGAAATTACACACAAGACACACTTAGAATTGAGTAAAAACTTCATTACTCCATTTGATAGAGAAGATATTCATGCTCTTATTAAATCTATTGATAATGTTGCCGATAATATGCATGGTGCAGCTAGTAGAATAAGATTATATCAAGTTGACAAAATCACTAAATCAATTAGAAAATTAACGGAGATAAACTTGGAAGCATGTCAATTAATTGGTGAAGGTATCAAGCAATTGAAAGATATGAATAATATCAAAATGATTAAGGAAACTTGCAAAAAAATCAATAAACTTGAAAGTAAAGCTGATGTAGTTTTTGATAAAGCTGTAGCTGATATTTTTGAAAATGAAACCGATGCTAAAAATATCATTAAATATAAAGAAGTACTTTCAGCTTTAGAAATGGCATCTGACAAATGCAAAAGTGTTTCTAACGTTATGGAGCAAATCTCTGTTAAACATTCATAAATAATTTTATCTAAAATTCTATATTTATGGATTTTACTTTACTTATTGTAATCATATTTCTTGCCTTAGTATTTGATTATATCAATGGTTTCCATGATGCAGCGAATTCTATTGCTACAATCGTTGCTACCAAAGTTTTGACACCTTTTCAAGCGGTTCTTTGGGCTGCATTTTTTAACTTTCTTGCTTATTGGGTTTTCGGATTTGGAGTAGCAGATACAGTTGCAAAAACAGCACATACAAGCAGTATTGATTTAACTGTAATTTTAGCCGGTGTTATAGCAGCAATTATTTGGAATATAATTACTTGGTTAAAAGGAATTCCATCATCATCTTCACATACACTAATTGGTGGATTTGCTGGTGCAGCAGTTGCTCACGGTTTTTCTGGAGTCACTGATTTAGAACACGCTGGATTCAAAATTGTAAATTGGTATAAGGCAGCAAAAGAAGGTGAATTATTACCTTCAGGTGTTTTTATAGTTATTTTATTTATTGTTTTGGCTCCTTTATTAGGAATGATAATTTCTTATTTCATTTCTTTATGGTTGATGTATTCTTCTAAGAAGAACATTTATCCAAAAATATTCACTATTGTTTTAATGCTATTAGTAGCTTGGTTTTTAGTATCAGTAATGGTAAACTATGAAGATATTAAAAAGCCAAGATTTGAAAGTCATTTTTGGAGTGTTGTTACTGAACCTCATAATATTAAATGGTTTTTAGTTGCTTTTATATTTTATAGTTTGGCAATTTTTAATTTGTTATTCAGTAGTTTTTCAACTGCTACAGCCGAAAAAGTTTTAAAGAAAATGCAACTTTTATCTTCAGCAGCTTTTAGTTTAGGGCATGGAGGTAATGATTCGCAAAAAGTAATGGGAATTATAGCAGCTGCAGTTGCTGTATTTATAAAAGATAATCCAAATTTTAATTTATCAGGATTTTGGTTAGACTTAAACGTAAAACTTCCATCAGATTCAAATGGTGTTCATTTTGATGGTATTATGCCCGAATGGATTCCACTTACATGTTATACAGTTATTGCATTAGGAACATTAAGTGGTGGATGGAAAATTGTAAAAACAATGGGTTCAAAAATCACAAAAGTTACCGCTTTTGAAGGAGTTGTTGCTGAATCTGCAGGTGCATTAACATTGTTTACAACAGAGCATTTCAAGATTCCGGTATCAACTACACATACTATTACAGGATCTATCATTGGAGTAGGAGTAACTAAAAGAGTTTCTGCTGTTCGTTGGGGAGTAACTGTAAAATTATTATGGGCTTGGGTGCTAACTATTCCTGTTTCAGCTGTTTTAGCCGCTATAGTTTATTATTTTATAAATTTATTTTAATTAAATATTCTCTCATATAAACTCCCAAATGAAATGATTTCTTTGGGAGTTTTTTTATATTTGCAATTATCAAATTATAAAATAATGAGATTTTTTTTAAGCTTAATTTTTCTTCTTTTTTTTAGTTTTTCTAATGCTCAAATAACTATAAATCAATCTAAAAATGATAATGATTTAAAATTAACAGCACTACCTTATTATAGTTTTGGTAAAGGTGTTGGTTTGACTTCGCCTGATAGTTTGTTTCAATTGAATATTCGTTTTAGAATGCAAAATCGTATTACTTATTTTGAAAATGATGGAGAAAATGGATCTTATGACGGACAAATTCGTCGCTTGCGTTTGCGTTTTGATGGTTATGTTGGTAATCCAAAATTTCTTTATGCCATTCAATTGTCTTTTGCACCAGGAGATGTTGGCGAAATTCAAGAAGGTGAAAATCTAAATATAATTCGTGATGCCGTTGTTTTTTACCGTCCAAACAATCATTGGAATATTAGTTTCGGACAAACAAAGTTACCTGGAAATAGACAGCGAGTAAATTCATCTGGAGGATTGCAATTGTCAGATAGAACAATAAATAATGCAAGATTTACAATAGATAGAGATTTTGGATTTCAAGTCCATAATATAAATGAATACAAGGATAAATTCTCTTATAATTTAAAAACAGCGATTTCATCAGGAGAAGGTAGAAATAGCACCGATAATCCTGATGATGGTATTGCTGTGACAGGAAAAGCAGAGTTATTTCCGTTTGGAGCTTTCTCTAAAGACGGAACCAATTTTGAAGGAGATATTGTTCGAGAAACGAAACCAAAGTTAATGATATCTGGAGCTTTTCAGCAAAATAATCACGCTAGACGAACGCAAGGACAACTCGGAAATGATTTGTTTGAACAACGAACAATTAAATCTGTTTTACTAGATGCTATGTTTAAATATAATGGTTGGGCTGCAATGACAAGCTACATGTCAAGAACAACTAAAGAAAATGCAGTTACAATTAATCCATTAGATATATCTGAATCAAATTATGTTTTTGTTGGAAATGGATTTGATTATCAATTGAGTTATAATACAAAAACCAATTATGAATTTATTGGAAGATATTCTATTCAAAAAGTTGGTGAAGATATTAAAATACTTGCTCCAAACACAAAGCAGTTTAGTTTAGGACTTACAAAATATATATGGGAACATTCCTTTAAAGTTCAAGGCGAAATCAATTATGATATTTTAGATTTCTACGATGGAACTTCAAAAAATAATTGGTATTTGCGTTTCCAAGTTGAGATAGGTATTTAAAAATTAAGCACTTCAATTTTATTGCCCAATGTTAAGTTTTCACCAAAATCGAAAACTTAACATTGGGCAATTGTTTTATATTGTATTTTTGTTAACGTAAAATTTACATTTAATTTACATTTAATAAATACGAAAACAACCTCACAATGATAACTAAAAAAGAAAACACAGAAGACAATAACTTGGAAACGAATGAAAATTTGCAAGAATCAACAGCTATTGTTGTAGATTCTAAAGAAGAAGTAGTTTCTGAAAAACCAAAAACACGAACAAGAGCTACTAGAACTTCAACAGTTAAAGCAACTCCAACTCGAACAAGAACAAAAGTTGTTAAAGAAGCAACAGTAACAGAAGCTAAAGCAGAAGAAGTTCAAGAAGAAACAGTCTCTGTAAATATCGAAAACACTGAAATTATGAAAGACTCAGAAAAAGAAAAAAAATCTAAAGCTAAAGACAAAGAGAAAAAAGAAAAAGACAAAAAGAAAGCTAAAGCTAAGAAAGACAAGCAAAAAGAAAAAGATAAAGAGAAAAAGAAAAAAGCTAAAAAGAAAGAGAAAGCTAAAAAGCAAAAAGCAAAAGACAAAGCGAAAGCTAAAAAGAAAGAGCAAGCAAAGAAAAAAGCTAAATCTAAAAAGAAAGCTAAGTCTAAAAAATAATAAAAAAAAAGCCGATGAAATTCATCGGTTTTTTTTATAAGTAAAGTTAAAATTCATCTAATGTTATTAAATTGTTAAGTAAAAGTTTGTTTATTGTAAAATAAAAAGTATATTTGTTATCGAAATATTAATTAAAAACCCAAACTACTTATGAAAAAGATAATTTTAATTGCGTTAATGATGGTTTCAGGTGTAATTTTTGCAAAAGGAGAACCACAATTAGAAGTTGTTGGACAATTAGTAAAAGCAACATATTACTATGATAATGGAAATGTACAACAAGTAGGTTTCTTTAAAGATGGTAAATTAGATGGACAATGGACATCATATACTGAAAGTGGAACAATTCAAACTATTGCTGAATATTCAAACGGAGTAAAATCTGGAGTGTGGAAATATTTTGATAATTCAATTGCAACTAAAGAAGTTTCTTATTCAAATAATGCAATTGTTTCAGTTACTAATTTCAAACCAAACTTTGTTGCAGGAAATTAATACAAAATTTAAAAAATAATAATAAGCCATCTTTTTTAAAGGTGGTTTTTTTAGTTTCAATAGGTATATAAAATACAAAAGCCGATCTGGAGCGATCGGCTATTGTGGTGAGGTGTAACTTCCTTTCGGAATCCTCGATGCAAATATAGGTTTAAAAAATGAATTCCGAATTACAAATTTTAAAATATTTGCAATTCGGAATTTTTTACTTGTAAAGTATTAATTTTGAACACTGAACACTGAACACTGAACACTGAACACTGAACACTATTCCTCTTTCTGTCCCATCATCATTAAGTAAGCTTTCAAAAATCCGTCAATTTCGCCGTTCATTACGCCATCAACATCGCTAGTTTCTTTTCCAGTGCGAACATCTTTGACCAATTTATAAGGTTGCATTACGTAATTTCTAATTTGCGAACCCCATTCAATTTTCATTTTTCCAGCTTCAATATCAGCTCTTTGTGCTAATTGTTTTTTCAACTCAATTTCATACAATTGCGACTTCAACATTTGCATTGCACGATTTCGGTTATCATGTTGCGAACGCGTTTCCGAGCATTGAATTTGAATTCCAGTTGGCTTGTGAACTAATTGTACTTTGGTTTCCACCTTATTTACATTTTGTCCACCTGCGCCACTTGAACGTGCTGTAGTAATCTCAATATCTGCAGGATTAATTTCAATTTCTATAGTATCATCAACCAATGGATAAACATAAACCGATGCAAAAGAAGTATGACGTTTGGCATTACTATCAAATGGTGAAATTCGCACCAATCGATGCACACCATTTTCACCTTTTAAATATCCAAAAGCAAAATCACCTTCAATTTCTAAAGTCACCGTTTTAATTCCAGCAACATCACCTTCTTGAAAGTTTAATTCTTTTACTTTATACTTCTGTTTTTCAGCCCACATTAAATACATTCGCATTAACATAGAAGCCCAATCACAACTTTCAGTTCCACCTGCACCAGCCGTAATTTGCAGCACAGCACTTAAGTTGTCACCTTCATCAGAAAGCATATTCCTGAATTCGATATCTTCCAATAAATTATTGGTTAAATCATATTGTGTATCTAGTTCTTCTTCAGTGGCATCACCTTCTTTATAAAAGTCATAGGTCATTTGAAGTTCTTCAGCAAGCGAATTTGCTTTTTCAAAATCTTCCACCCATTTTTTCTTAGAACGCAGGTTTCTTACAATCAATTCTGCTTCTTTGGCATTGTTCCAAAAGTCTGGTGCAAAGGTCTTTTCCTCTTCGTTGGTTATCTCGATAAGCTTAGCATCAATGTCAAAGATACCTCCTCAACGCACCAAGACGTTCTACAATACCTTTAATTTGTTCGGTATTTGTCATAAATAATGTAATTTTGTAATCGCAAATGTAATGCATCAGAAATTGATATGGAAATAAATTTAGTTAGTGACACTGTAACCAAACCTAGCAACGAAATGTTGCAGTTTATGTTTAACGCCAAAGTAGGTGATGATGTTTACAAGCAAGATCCAACAGTAAATGAATTAGAATCTGCTGTTGCTCAGTTATTTGGAATGGAAGCAGCGCTGTTTTTTCCGAGTGGAACAATGGCGAATCAAACAGCAATCAAACTCCATACGCAACCTGGTGAACAAGTAATTTGCGATAAATATTCTCATATTTATCATTATGAAGGCGGTGGGGCTTCTTTTAATAGTGGTGTTTCTTGTTGTTTGGTTGATGGAAAAAGAGGAATGATTACTGCCGATTTAGTAAAAAACGCCATAAATGATCCTGAATTTTATCACGCACCATTAACTACTTTAGTAAGTATTGAAAACACAACTAACAAAGGTGGTGGCGCTTGTTATGATTTGGCTGAATTGAGAAAAATAAAACAAGTTTGCACAGAGAATAATCTAAAATATCATTTAGATGGTGCTCGATTGTGGAATGCCATGGTAGCCAAAAAACAACATCCAAAACAATTTGGTGAATTGTTTGATACGATTTCAGTTTGTTTATCTAAAGGACTTGGTGCACCAATTGGCTCCTTATTATTAGGAACCAAAGCGGATATGAAACGCGCACTTCGTATTAGAAAAATATTTGGTGGCGGAATGCGTCAATCAGGATATTTAGCCGCAGCCGGAATGTATGCTTTGCAACACAACATGCTTCGATTGGAAGATGATCATAGACGTGCTAAAGAATTAGGTGAATTATTGAGTAAACTTCCTTGGGTCGAAAAAGTAGAGCCAATTGAAACTAATATCTTAATTTTTTCAGTAAGACCATCATTGGAAGATAAATGGGTTATTGAAAAATTAAAACAAAAAAACATCCACATAAGTTCGATGGGACAAGGAAAACTTCGTATTGTAACCCATTTGGATTACAAAGAAGTGATGCATAGTTATGTAATGGAAGCGCTCTCAAAAATGCAGTTTTAAAAATTCCAAATTCCAATCTTTAATTATCAAAAATTGGAATTTGGAATTTAATTTTGGAATTTATTTAAACATATCCATTCCAGGAATATTTGGCATTCCATCTTTGGCAACAGCTCCTAATTCAGCTTCGTTAACGTTAGTCGCCTTTTCTATAGCTTTATTTAAAGTAAGAATCAAGTAATCTTCAAGTTGTTCTTTGTCTTGCAACAAACTTTCATCAATTTCGATCGTTTTTATTTTTCTATTGGCATTTAAAGTTACTTTCAACAAGCCGTCATTGCTTTGTTCGTCTACTAAAACAGTATCTAATCTTTTTTTAGTTTCTTCAATTTTTTGTTGGGTTTCTTTTAGTTTGCCCATCATTCCCATAATATCTCCAAACATAATTTTAAGTATTTAGTTTCGCAAAATTAGGAATTTCATCGGAGCAAGTCAATATCATTTTATGTTAATATCAATGTCAATAACAATCTTAGCAGTTAGCATTTATTACAGAATAGTTTGCAATACATTTGCTTTGAATTTTAATACAATTATGAGTACAAAAATACAACCACCAATTGCTAAAATGATTCCTCATGAACTTGAAAAACATGGTCATGTTAGAATTGATAATTATTATTGGTTAAACGATAGAGAAAATCCTGAAGTTATTGATTATTTGAATAAAGAAAACGATTATTACAATCAATCAACAGCGCATACCAAAGATTTTCAAAAAGATTTATTTGAAGAAATGAAAGCAAGAATTAAGGAAGATGATTCGTCGGTTCCTTATTTTTACAATGGCTATTATTACATAACTAGATTTGAAAAAGGTAAGGATTACCCAATTCATTCTCGAAAAAAAGGTTCGTTAGATGCCAAGGAAGAAATAATGTTTGATTGCAACGAAATGGCAAAAGGGCATTCTTATTTTAACTTAAACGGTATTAGTATAAGTGAAGATAACAAATGGGTTTCTTTTGGACTTGATACCGTTTCAAGACGTCAATATACCATTCAAATTAAGAATTTAGAAACTAACGAAATTCTTCCTCTAAAAATTGAAAATACTACTGGTGGCGCAACATGGGCAAGTGATAATAAAACTTTGTTTTACTCAAGAAAAGATGAAGTTACACTTCGTCCTGATAGAATTTATAAACATAAATTAGGTTCAAATCCATCAGAAGATGTTGTAGTTTATTTCGAAAAAGATGACACTTTTAATGTTTCTATTTACAAATCAAAGTCTAAAAAATATTTGATTATTTCTTCTGAAAGTACTTTAACTTCTGAATTTCAAATTCTTTTATCATCAACACCTGATGAACAATTTAAAGTTTTTCAAAAACGTACTCGTGAGTTAGAATATTCTATTTCACATTATGAAGATAGTTTTTATATCGTTACCAATAAAGATGATGCAACCAATTTCAAAGTGATGAAAACTCCAGAAGATAAAACTTCAAAAGAAAATTGGGTGGATTTAATTCCGCACAGAGAAGAGGTTTTGTTGGAGGGCATTGATATTTTTAAAGACTATTTGGTAGTTTCAGAACGTTTTGATGGTTTGAATAAAATCAGAATTATGCCTTGGAGTGGAGAAGGAGAATACTATTTGCCTTTTGAACTAGAAACTTACACTGCATACACCACAACTAATATTGATTTTGATACAGAAATTCTTCGTTATGGTTATCAATCTATGGCAATTCCCTCATCGGTGATTGATTTTAATATGCGTACTAAAGAGAAAACCATCTTAAAAGAGCAAGAAGTTCTAGGAGGAAAATTTGATAAAAATAATTATATTGAAGAACGTATTTGGGCAACAGCTCAAGACGGAACCAAAATTCCAATGTCGATGGTCTACAGAAAAGGATTGGAGTTGAATGGTAAAAATCCGTTTTTATTGTATGCTTATGGTTCTTATGGAATGACAATGGAGCCTTATTTTTCAACAACGCGATTAAGTTTATTGGATAGAGGATTTATCTATGCAATTGCTCATATTCGTGGTGGTGAAGACATGGGAAGAATGTGGTATGAAGATGGAAAATTATTAAAAAAGAAAAACACTTTTACTGATTTTATTGATTGTTCTAAACATGTAATTTCAGAAAAATATACTTCTGAAGAACATTTATATGCCGAAGGTGGTTCTGCTGGAGGATTATTAATGGGTGCAATTATCAACATGAATCCTGAATTATATAATGGTGTGATTGCTCAAGTGCCATTTGTTGATGTTGTAACAACGATGCTTGATGATACTATTCCATTAACAACAGGAGAATATGACGAATGGGGTAATCCAAATGTTAAAAAATATTATGATTATATGTTGTCGTATTCACCTTATGATAATGTGAAAGAGCAAGATTATCCAAATTTATATATTTCTACCGGTTTGCATGATTCTCAGGTACAATATTGGGAACCAGCTAAATGGGTAGCGAAATTAAGAGTTTTAAAAACCAATTCTAAACAATTATTTATGGACACAAATATGGATGCAGGACATGGAGGAGCATCGGGAAGATTTGAATCTCTTAAAGAAGTTGCAAAAGAATTCAGTTTTTTGTTAGATTTAGAAAAAATTAAAAATTAATTTATTAAATTTGCAAGGTTTTGTGGCAAGCTAATTTTTAAAATTTTGCCTCGACACTAATTTTTTATTTATGAAAGAAGAAATAAAAGCCTATAATAATGTTTTGGAATTAATAGGAAATACACCTCTTATTAAGCTGAACAAAGTAACCGAAAATTTAGAAGGAAACTTCTATGCTAAGGTTGAAGCCTTCAATCCAGGACATTCTTCAAAAGACAGAATTGCATTATACATTATTGAGGAAGCTGAAAGACAAGGAATCTTAACTCCAGGTGATACCATTATTGAAACTACTTCTGGTAACACAGGTTTTAGTATTGCTATGGTAAGTATTATTAAAGGATATAACTGTATTTTAGCAGTAAGTTCAAAATCATCTAAAGACAAAATTGACATGCTTCGTAGTTTAGGAGCAAAAGTTTATGTTTGTCCAGCTCATGTTTCTGCTGATGATGAGCGTTCATACTATAATGTAGCAAAACGTTTACATGAAGAAACTAAAGGTTCTGTTTATATCAATCAATATTTTAATCAATTAAATATTGATGCACATTACTTGACTACAGGTCCAGAAATTTGGGAACAAACTTCAGGTAAAATTACACATCTAGTTGCTTGTAGCGGAACTGGAGGAACAATTTCAGGAATTGCTAAATTTCTTAAAGAAAAAAATCCAAACGTTAGAATTTTAGGTGTTGATGCATTTGGTTCAGTATTGAAAAAATACCATGAAACTAAAGAATTCGATAACGATGAAATTTATCCATACAGAATCGAAGGTTTAGGAAAGAATTTAATTCCAACTGCAACTGATTTTGAATCTATCGATAAATTCATGAAAGTTACAGATGAGGAAAGTGCACATACTACAAGAGAAATTGCTAAAACAGAAGGTTTATTCGTAGGATATACTTCAGGAGCAGCATTACAAGCGGTAAAACAATTTGCCGAAGAAGGTGAATTTACTGCTGAAAGTAATGTAGTTGTAATTTTTCCAGATCACGGTTCAAGATACATGAGTAAAGTATTTAGTGATGATTGGATGAATGAACAAGGTTTTTTTGACAGCATCAATGCTGAAGAAGTTCAAAAAATTGAATTTATCAAGTAATATTTTTTACTTTTAACATATAAATAAAAAACTCCAACATTATGTTGGAGTTTTTTATTTGGAATTATTTCTTTCTAATAATATCTTCTAAAACGGCTTTTGAAGGATAGTTGATTACTCTCAAAGTTATAGTGTCATTTTTTAAGGTTTTACCTTCAATAATGTATAATTTTCCTTTTTGATATACTACGTTACTTTTATCAAAGTCTACATCACCATAGGTAAGTGTATTTTTTATATCAATGGTATCAATCCAATCTTCTGAAAGTTTTCTTGATGCTTCAATACTATAATTGAAAGGTTTGTTTCTTAAATCATTTAATACACGTGCATTAGGGAAATAATTACAACGAGTATCTTTACCAGACAAAACAAGAGCTACAACAAAAGCTCCCATAATCAATCCAACTAAATAATAGGCTAATCTTTGATAAAATTTCATTCTTAATTTTTTTGCAAATGTAAACTAAACAAAATTATTTTGGAAGGAATACTAATTTAAAAAACTATTAAATTTATATCACTATCTGGAAGATTAAACCAATCTCCAATCGCTTTATTTGTTAAGATTCCATGATATAAATAAATTCCGTTTTTCAGTCCTTTATTGCATCTTATAGCGCTTTCTATTCCACCATCTTCAGCTATTTGAAGGAGATAAGGAGTAATAATGTTACTAATAGAAAGTGAAGCTGTTTTAGAATATCTAGAAGGAATATTAGGAACACAATAGTGGATAACATTACTCTTAATAAAGGTTGGTTTTTCATGAGTAGTGATTTCTGAAGTTTCAAAACAACCTCCAGTATCAATACTTACATCAACAATTACAGCGCCTTTTTTCATGTGTTCAACCATTGTTTCTGTAACTACTACCGGACAACGATCTTTTCCTCTCATGGCTCCAATAGCAACATCACAACGACGCAAAGCTTTCAATAATGATTTTGGCTGAATCGTAGATGTAAAAACTCGATGATTCAAATTATTTTGAAGTCGTCTTAATTTAGTAATTGAATTATCAAATACTTTTACACTTGCACCAAGTCCAATAGCTGTTTTTGCTGCAAATTCACCAACTGTTCCAGCGCCAAGTATGACAACATCAGTAGGAGGAACCCCAGTTATATTTCCAAATAATAATCCTTTTCCAAATTGGTTATTTATCATTAATTCAGCTGCAATAAGAACCGAAGCAGTTCCTGCAATTTCACTCAATGATTTCACAGCAGGATAAGAACCGTCTTCATCTTTTATGTATTCAAACGCTAATGCAGTAATTTTCTTTTTGGTAAGTGCTTCAAAATATTCTTTCTTTCTGGTTTTTAATTGAATAGCTGAAATGATTAAAGAATTAGGATTCATCAATTCAATTTCTGCCATAGTTGGCGGCTCTACTTTTAAAAGCATTGGACAAGAAAGCACCTTTTTGGTATCATTTGTAATTTCAGCACCAGCATCGCTATATTCTTTATCAGTATAACTTGAGCTTTCACCTGCACCTGATTCCATCATTACACGATGTCCGTGTGAAGTTAATGAATTTACTGCATCGGGAGTTAAGCAAATGCGTCGCTCTTGATAACTTGTCTCTTTTGGAATACCAATAAACAATTCGCTTTTGTGACGAGCAATTTCTAATTTTTCTTCTTGAGGAAGAAGTTGTTGTTTTGTAAAAGGTGTAAGTGACATAGTTACAAATGAATTATGGCACAAGTTACAAAAAATTAAATAGTAATTACAATAGCAATTTCAATTTTGCTATCTATTCTATGTTAAAGTTAAATGTCTTCTTCCGTCTGGAAGCATAACGATTTTGATATTAGAATGTTCTTCGGGAATTAAATTTGGAATATTTTCAGCCCATTCGATGAAACACCAATTTCCAGAATAAAGATATTCATCAATACCCATATCTAATGCTTCAGTTTCATTTTTTAATCGATAAACATCAAAATGATAAATATATTGATTATTAGATATTTGATACTCATTAACTAAAGAAAAGGTTGGACTGCTTGTAGCGTCATTTACACATAAATTTTTAGCTAAAGATTTTATTAAAGTTGTCTTTCCAACGCCCATTAATCCATTAAAAAGAATAACTTTTTTGGGATTTTCTGAAATGATTTTTTGTGCAACAGCATCGATTTCATCTAAAGTGAAAATTATTTCCATAATTGTCGTGTTTTTATTAATCAGTATTCAGTGTTTTTGAAAATAGAACACTGAATACTGCTAACTATTTTTATCTAGGATTGAAAACTAAAAATGGAACAATAACTTCTTCTAGAGAAATTCCACCATGTTGATAGGTATTTCTGTAGTAACTCACATAATGATTATAATTGTTTACGTAAGCCAGAAAGTTATCATTCTTTGCAAAAATATAAGAACTGCTCATATTTATTGCTGGTAAACCAATTTTTTTTGGGTCTTTAATGGCATAAACATCCTTATCTTCATAAGTTAAACTTCGTCCTGTTTTGTATCTTAAGTTTAAACTTGTATTCTTATCACCAATCACTTTTGATGGATTTTTTACATTTATAGTTCCATGATCTGTTGTGATTATTAATTTAAATCCAAGTTTTTGACCTTGTTGAATTATATCTAACAATGGCGAGTTTTTAAACCAACTCAATGTCAATGAACGGTAGGCTTTATCATCTGATGCTAATTCCTTTACAACATCCATTTCTGTTTTAGCATGAGAGAGCATATCAACAAAATTGTATACAACGGTAACTAAATTATTGTCTTTTAGAGCTCTAAAATTATCGGCTAATTTTTTACCTCCAGCTAAATTTGTGATTTTGAAATAATCTTGTTTTATATTTAATCCCAAGCGTTTTAAATGTGCTGTTAAAAATTCAGCTTCATATAAATTTTTTCCACCTTCTTCAACATCATTCTTCCAGTATTGAGGAAATTGTTTTTCCATTTCTAATGGAGTCAATCCTGAAAATATAGCATTTCTAGCATATTGTGTTGCCGTTGGAAGTATAGCAAAATATGGTGTTTCTTTCTCTAATTTGTAATAATTATTAATGGTACTTTCCATAGCTTTCCATTGATCATAACGTAAATTGTCTATTACAATGAAAAGTACTGGTTTGTCTTTTTTTACTAATTCTGGAACAACTAATTCTCTAAATAATGTATGAGACTGAATAGGTTTATCTGCTTTAGGCTCAAACCAATCTTCATAATTTCTTTCAATAAACTTTCCAAATTGTGAATTGGCCTCTACTTTTTGTGATTCTAAAATAGTAATTAGATTAGAATCTTCAATGTTTTCTAATTCTAATTCCCAAAAGATTAATTTTTTGTATAGCTCAATCCAATCTTCATATGAATTCACCATAGAAAGTTCTAAAGCAATTTTTCTAAATTCCTTTTGATAATCTAAAGTTGTTTTTTCTGAAATCAATCTAGAATGATCTAAATTCTTTTTCAAACTCAATAAAATCTGATTCGGATTTACTGGTTTGATAAGGTAATCGGCAATTTTAGAACCAATTGCTTCTTCCATGATATATTCTTCTTCGCTTTTTGTAATCATTATTACTGGCGTAGAAGATTTCTTCTCTTTAATTTCAGATAGCGTTTCCAATCCACTCATTCCGGGCATATTTTCGTCTAAGAAAACTACATCAAAATTGTTTTCTGCAAAAATATCTACTGCGTCACGACCATTATTACAAGTAGTTACTTCATAATTTTTCTTCTCTAAAAAAAGGATGTGTGGTTTTAACAAATCAATCTCATCATCCACCCAAAGTATTTTGATTTTATCCATAATGGTATTTAATTTGGTGCAATTTACTATTTATAGAACGAACGATGTATTAAAATTATTGTAAAAAAAATAGTAATAAATATCAATAAGTATATTGAAAGATAAAAATGATTAAATTTGAATTTTAAAAATATTTTATATGAGATTATTACAAAGATTATCACTTATAACTTTGGCGACAGTAACAATAGTAAGTTGTAACAAGAAAGAAACCGCTTTTGTTGATCCATTATTAACTAATAGAGATACAACCATCAATCCATCAGATGATTTTTTTAATTATGCTAATGGAGGTTGGTTTAAAAAACATCCTATTCCATCCTCTGAGAGAAGTAATGGAATTTTTAGAATGATTCAGGACACCATCAACAATCAAATAAAATCTATTTGTGAAACTTCGGCTGAAGCTGGTGCTGAAAAAGGTAGTAATAAACAAAAGATTGGCGATTTTTATGCTTCTGGAATGGATTCTACAACAATAAATAAATTAGGAATAAATCCTTTAAAAGACGAATTTTCTAAAATTGATGCCATTAAAGATGTTCCAAGTTTGCTGAAAGAAATTGGTTATTTGCATACTATTGGTTCTGGAGCTGGTTTCGGTTTTTATGTAGGACAAGATGATAAAAATAGTGCTAAAAATGCTATTTTTCTTCATCAAGGAGGTTTAGGATTAGGACAGAGAGATTACTATTTCAATACTGATGAAGAAACTGTTACTATTCGTACAGAATACGTTAAACACGTTCAAAAGATGATGGAGTTGATAGGAGTTAAACAAGATTTAGCTTCAAAAAATGCGGCTTCAATTATGAAATTGGAAACCGATTTAGCGAAAGCTTCAAGAAAATTAGAAGCTTTACGTGATCCAATTAAGAACTATAACAAAATGAGTATTGCTCAATTGAATGGAATTACTCCAAACATTGATTGGAATGTAACTCTTAAAGATTTCGGAATTGTTAAAGCTGATACTGTGATAGTTGGACAACCAGAATTTTATAAAGCATTAAATGGAATGCTAAAATCTTATGCCATTGAAGATTGGAAAACGTATTTAAAATGGGATTTAGTTAATACGTATGCTTCTTATTTGAATAAAGAAGTTGAGGATCAAAATTTCAAATTTTATTCTACTGTGATGAGCGGTGTTAAGGTTCAAAAACCAAGATGGAAGCGTATTGTTGAGCAAACAGATGGTTCTTTAGGAGAATTGATTGGTCAAGTTTATGTTGATGAATATTTGCCAAAAGGAACGAAAGAAAAACTTCTTGAAATTGGAAATAACATTCGTGATGTTTATGCAGTTCGCATCAAAAATCTTGATTGGATGAGTGAACCAACTAAGAAAAAAGCTTTAGATAAATTGAGCAAAATTGTAATGAAAGTCGGTTATCCTGATAAATGGAAAGATTTAAGTTCTGTAACCATTGACAGAAATAATTATTTGAAAAATGTGATGGCTGTAAATAAATGGTCTTATGATTATATGACTAATAAATATGGTAAACCAGTTGATAGAACAGAATGGGGCATGTATCCACAAACATATAATGCTTATTACAATCCAAGTAATAATGAAATTTGTGTTCCAGCATGTAATATCATTGTTCCAGGATTTGAAGGAAGAATGCCTGATGATGCTATTTTATATGGAATTATTGGAGGTTCTACATTTGGTCACGAAATCACACATGGTTTTGATGATCAAGGAAGTCAGTATGATGATAAAGGAAATTTAAACAATTGGTGGACAGCTGAAGATTTGAAGAAATTCAAACAAAAAACTGCATTAATTGTTGCTCAGTATAGCAAATTTAAAGTAGGTGATAAGAATGTGAATGGAGACGCTACACAAGGAGAGAACATTGCTGATTTAGGTGGAGTAGTGATGGGATATGAAGCATTCAAAAAAACAAAGCAATTTAAAACCAACGAAAAAATTAGTGGATTAACTCCAGACCAAAGATATTTTCTAGCTTACGGTTACGCTTGGATGGTTAATGGAACCAAAGAATATTTATCGCAGCAAGTAATGACCGATGTTCATTCACCAGCAAAATATAGAATAAATGGTCCGTTGGCAAATGTTCCTGAGTTTCACAAAGCATTCAATATTAAACCCGGAAGTGCAATGTATCAACCAGATTCTTTGAGAGTTGTTATTTGGTAATACTTAAAAATATAGAGTTAAAGAAAAGGCACAATTATTGTGTCTTTTTTTATTAAAAATCTAAATGAAATTTGTTGTATCATTATTGCTAATTTTCCTTTTTTCATGTTCTAAGTCTGATAAAAGTGTTGTCAATAAAGTTGTTGGCATTCAAATTTATGATGGATTTCCAAAAGAAAAAGCTATAGTATTAGCTCAAGAAGTTACAAAGTTTTATAAAATTAAAACATATATATTGCCAGAGATTGAATTGCCAAAGGAAGCTTTTGTAAATATAAAATCACCAAGATATAGAGCAGATAGTATAATTACGATTCAGAATAGAACTATAAATGATAGTTTAGATTTTGTTTTGGGATTAACTCATAAAGATATTTCTATCACCAAGCATGATATAAAAGGAAATATTAAAGAACCTAAGTGGAAATATAATGACTTTGGAGTAATGGGATTAGCTTATTGTCCTGGTAAAAGTTGCATCGTTTCTTCATTTCGATTAAAACACAAGGATAAATCTCTTGAATTTTCTAGACTTAAAAAAGTTGTAATTCATGAGTTAGGACACAATTTAGGATTACCTCATTGTCCTAATAAACAATGTGTTATGACTAGTGCTGCTGAAAAAATCAGTACAATTGACAATGAAAAATTGGAGTTGTGTAGTAAATGTAAAACTAGTGTAGATATGAATTAAAGTATTCTTTTCACTAACCAATACACAACAATAAAAACTATAACAGTACCAAAGCAACCAAATTTAGTTTTCTTGGCGGCAAAAAAAGCAGCAATGAATGCGATTAAGTTTTTCATAGGATTTTTATTTAGTGATAATACTATCTATTTTCTTAGCTAATTGATAATCTAAATCTGTAATTTCATTTTTATCATGTGTAAATAATGAAATCTCTAATTGAAATGCTTTGTGAATTTTACAATCAGGATGATGGTTCATTTCATCAGCAAGAAGGGCAACTTTCAAAAGGAATTCAACCAACTCAGTTTGTGATTTGAATTTTAAATTAGTTACTAATTTTCCGTTTACGGTTTCCCAATTAATATTTTCCATTTAATAGTTCACCACCAATGGCAGATTTAGCTTCGATTCCTAATTTTTTCATCATTTCATATGTTGTACAAACTGCGGCAGATGTAACAGGAATTCCACATTCAGCCTGAATTAAATCGATGGCTTCTAAGGATGGCATTTGTACACAAGCAGATGCTACTAAAACATCAACATCGGTCAAATCTAATTGCTTATAAATTTCCAATAAATTCATCGGATTCTGAGCAGCAACTTCCAAGTTATCAGGAATTTCTAATGCAATACTTTGTTTTACTTTGATACCTTGATTTTCGATATAATCAACAACCATATCAGTCAAAGGTCTCATGTAAGGTGTTATGATTGAAATTTGTTTGGCTCCTAAAACTTTCAAACCATTTATCAAAGCTCCAGCTGATGTTACAATTGGCGTAGGGAAGTCGTTAGCAACAGTTTCTTGATGCAAATTAACTTCTGAAACGCAATGATAACCTCGTCCCATGCTCATAATTGCTACCAAACAAGCATAACCCATAACATCTACATGAGCGTCAGAAAGTTCTTGAGCACATTTCAAACTCATGGCATCCATGGCTTCGAGTTCTTCTTTAGTTACTTTTTTCATTCTCATTCTACTGCTGTGAAACGTAAAACGCTCTGGTAAAATGGTTTCTCTTGAACGAAAGATTGCTGGTATTTCGGTTTCCATCGTTACGTTTGAAGATGGAACTATTTGTCCTATTCTGTATTTTTTCATATTGTCTTTGTGTGAGCTTGCCGAGCAATCTCAGTATTAATTTAATTTATTGAACTACAAAATTCTTCTTTCTTAACCCAAATTTCATTTACTTTTTCAAATAAACTCAATTCATCTGAACCTCCTAATCCACTAAAAAAGGCTTTATAATAAAAGACACAATACTTATAATTATTAATAAATATTGGTTTTGATATTATCAATATTCTATTTTTTTCATTTTTAAGAATACTATCTTTATCTATTTTATAAAATTTCTTTTCTGCAATTATTTTTATATTGGATTGAAACGGAGTTTTGAATTTCATTTTATTTTTATTAGAAAGTAATTTATTGATGTAAACTGAATCTTTTTTTAAAATTATACTGTCTGTATAAACCT
>JAAFHW010000013.1:0-7953 GCA_013298525.1 Flavobacteriia bacterium | reverse complement strand
TTATCTTCAATTATTCCAATTTCTTTGATGTAATATATCATTGAATTATTACTCAAAAATTGTTTTAAAAAATATTGAGTTTCTATTTCAGTATTTGTTGTTGTTTTTTGAGAAAAACTTTCAAAGCTGATAAAAATTAAAACGAGAAAAATATATTTCATAGATTAAATTTCTTTAACCGTATTCACAATTGTTCCAATTCCTTCAACAGTTGCTTCTACAACATCGCCATCATACAACCATTCTTGTGGGTTTCTTCCAGCTCCAACACCTGCTGGCGTTCCTGTTGCAATAATGTCACCTGGTTCTAAAGTGAAAACGATACTCAAATCTTCGATTAAATCATTGATATTGAATAATAAGAATTTTGTGTTTGAATTTTGTTTTTCAACTCCATTTACTTTTAAAGATAAATTCAAATTGTGCGGATTTTCTATTTCGTCTTTAGTAACCAAAATTGGTCCCATTGGTGCGAAAGTATCTTGTCCTTTAGAAACAATCCATTGTCCTTCACGACGGCAATCACGAGCTGAAATATCATTAATTACTGTATAACCAAAAACATAATCCATCGCATCGGCTTTTGGAACATATTTTCCTTTTTTACCAATAACAACTGCCAATTCCACTTCCCAATCTAATTGTTCGGTTAGTTTGGTGTTTTTAATAATTTCAGTATTTGTTCCAGTAACTGTCGTTGGCGGTTTTGAAAATATGATTGGTTTTTGAGGTAATTTTCCTGTGGTGTCTAATGTTCTGGCACTTTCTGCAACGTGCTCTGTATAATTTAAACCAATTCCGATGATGTTTTTTCTTGGTTTTGGAATAGGAGCAAGGAATGTTACTTCGTCCATTTCGTAGGCGATTTCATCAAATAGTTCAGCATCTGTTTCAGCAATCATATCGTTAAGTTCTTCAACCAATTCAAATCCCATGTCGATTAGTTCTAACATTGAAGTTGGTAGAGGAAAATTTGATATTTCTCCAAAATCTTCCATATCAATCACTTGGTTGTTGTGAAGGAATCCTAATCTTGGTTCGGTGTCGTTTGTTTTGTAGGTAAGTAGTTTCATGTTTAAGCCGCTAAGACGCAAATGCGCCAAGTTAAAAGTCTATTATATATTCTCTTTAATCTATTTTCTGATGTCCATTATTTTCTTCCAATTCTCTTCCTTGATACAATCCTAAACTTTCTATCACAGGTAAATCATTGAAATTGAATAAGCAAGCATCTTCAGTTTCGGATAAATTGTGATGTTCGTGCCATGCCCAACTTGGAACACAGAAAATATCACGTTCTTTCCAATCAAAACGTTTTCCATTAATTATGGAATATCCTTTTCCTTTGGCACATTGATATACAAATGAACCTGTGTGTTTATGCGCTTTTCCTTTGAAACCTGCAGGTAATAATTGCATCGCTGCACCCATAGTTTGCATCACATGTCCGCCAGTTAACGGATTGGAATATTGCATAAATATACCATCAAACGGATTGACCTCATTGACTTTTTGAGCTTCTAATAAAGCTGGATAAACATTTTTCCAAGAATATTTAAACAAAGGAGAATAAGGTTTATCCCAAGTTTTATCTGCTGGAATTAATCCTGCACAACCATAAGTTATTGGTGAATAATTTAATGGTTTAACCAAAGGTTGTTTTCCATCGTAAACCGCATAATCATTTGCTTCTAATGCATTAACTAGCGGAATATCCAAGCCATCTTGCCAAATGCATGTTTTTCCGCCTTCTTCAACGCCATGTTCGTGCCAAGTGGAATTGGGTGTGATAACAAAATCATTGACTTCTAGCATAATTTTATTACCATCAACAACAGTATATCCTTTTTCGCCTTCCATAATAAAGCGTAGGGCAGAAGCACGATGACGATGTGCCGAAGTACTTTCACCTGGACGAGTTACTTGAATTCCGGTGTAAAGCCAACCAACGGCAGCAGAAACGTCTTTTCGTTTATCATTAACTAAATAAACCACGCGTCTTCCTGCTTGTTCTGGTGTAACTAATTCAGATGATTTTAAAACTAATTCTCGTAAATCATCATATTTCCAAAGCATTGGAACCGATGAACTTCTTGGTTCCCAAGGTTCGATATCGTTGGCAACCGTCCATAAAGCACCTGCGCCAAGAGTTTCTAGTTCTTTATAATAAGCTTCAAGCTCAGGTGTATCTTGAACTCTTGCTCTTCCTATTTGATCGTCTGAATGGTTTTCGTTCATATTTCTATCTTTTAATTGGTGGCTGAGGCACTCGAAGTCACCAATAATGTAATTATCTTTTATTAAACTCTTCGTGATTATCAATAAACGTAATTTTTCGAGTAGGAGCAATATTTACTCGCAAATCAAAAATATCAAATCTATTGTAATGTCCGAGAATGTCGTGCATTTGTTTAGGTTGGATGCATTTTTCCAAATCAATATCGGCGTAAACCATTCCTTCATCGTCAATTAATGGTTCTCCAATTACAGCTCCATTCGGACCAATAAATCCTGAAAATGCTGAATTTTTTCTAGTTAAAAGTTCATCAACATTTGGAACATCAGCGCGCAAAGCGTCTTTTATTTCTTGAGAAATTGTAGAACACGAAACTATGGTAAACAACTTTCCTTCAAATGAATGAGCTGCTGCACGTATTTTAATTGCTTCTGCCATGTTGTAATCTGGTGGTGCGACTGGCAAGGAAATGTAATTTGCAATATGAATTAATTCGCCTTGAGAAAGTAGTGTAAAACGTGCTAAAGTATTAGTGTTTTCTCCACAAGCTAAAGTTCCAATTGGACCAATTTCAGTGTTGTAGACCTTTAAAGATGAACCATCACCGCTTGTCCAAGTTAATTTTTCTGCCCAAGTTGGAACTAACTTTCGGTGTTTTCCAATTAGAGTTCCGTTGTTATCTATGATTAAATTGGTGTTGTAAATTTCACCATAAGAATCGCCACGTTCATTGATTCCGATTACAATATGAATGTTGTTATCTTTTGCCGCTTGGAATAACGGCTTCATCGATTCGTCTGAAACTGCAACAGAATTTTTATACAATTGCTCGTACCATTTGCTTCCTTGAACAGGTGTCATAATCCAATTCCAATAAGGATAACCAGCGATGAAAACCTCTGGAAAAGCTATTAATTGCGCTCCGTTTTGGCTAGCTTCTTTAATGAAAGAAATAGCTTTATCAATCGTTTTTTCTACGTTTAGAAAAACTGGTGAAGTTTGAACGCTGGCGGCTTTGAATTTTGGAAAATTCATAATTTTATTTTGTTATTGAATGTTTAATATTTTTTACTAAATATGTATTTCCATCTGAATCTACTTCAAATATTTTTCCATAATATGTTGATTTATTTGATTTAGGTTTGTACTTAACTTGCCAAATTCTACATTTATTATTATCTTGAAAATTTATGATATTATCATTTCCATCAATAATTGAATCAGTTTTTATTACGTAGGAATTATGATATAAAAAATTTAAAATTAATGTGTCATTTTTAGTTGTGTTTTTAATATAAGGTGTATAAGTTATATCGTAAATAGTATTTGATTTTTTATTGATATATTGTTTATTAAGAGCTATTAAATTTAAAAGTAAATTATTTTTTAAAACATTTTTATCACTTTCTGTAATTGAATTTAGTTTGATATTTAATTTTTCATCTTTTGCAATTTTATTTATTTTAAAATTAATCAACTCATATTCGGAATATTTTTTAAACAGATTTATTTCATCAAGAAGATTATTCATCTTTTTAAAAGTTATTGTGTCATAAATATTTGGTAGTTCATAACTTCTTATTTTATGTCGAGCATTGTAAATATTAATTTCTTCTTGCAAGAAAAGGTTATTTTGTTTGATAACTTCTAGGTAATCATTTTCCTTGTTTTTACAACTTACAAGTAAAAGAGTTAATATGAATAATTGATGAAACTTCATAATTCATAATTCATAATTCTACTCTTCATTTCCTCATTAAAAGGTTCGGCTTTGATGCTTTGTCTGTCTTCTTGGATTTTTACGTTTACCAAAGTTACTTCACCTTCTAAAACGGTTTGTTCGTTTTGATTAACAAATTGAAATCCACAAATTATGGATGAAGTTTTCAATTCTTTTACCCAAAGTTTTTTGGTTAGAGTTTCTCCAATTCGAGCAGCATTTTTGAATTGTACTTTCAAATCTACTGTTGGAATTCCGTTGGTTTCGTGCATTTTGGAGAATGGTCTTTCTAAGGCTTCTTCAAACCAATCTTCTACCAAATCATTAAGCATTTCTAAAAAACGAGGATAGAACACTATTCCTGCGTAGTCGATGTGTTTGAAACGGATTTTTTCTTGTTTTGTAAACTGGTTTTTCATTATTGCTTAATGAATTTAAGTTGGTATTTTTTTTCACCAGAAAAAGCTTGAATGAAGTACATCCCACTAGATAAACTTTCGATGTTTATTTCATTTGTTTTTTCAAATTGTTCAAGGATTTTCTTCCCCATAAGATCTGTTATAGTAATCATGTTAATAGATACATTATCTGAAACTTGAAGGTAAATTATATTAGACGCGGGGTTAGGAAATACTGCTAAACTTTGATTTAGAAAACTAATTGTTTCTAATTGATCTGACGATAATTTTATTACCAACATATCGTAATTTCCATTTCCGTGATTACCAGTAATATCAACATTATTTGATTTGCTGAAGCCTGTGAATACGTATCCATTGTCTGTAGTTTGTTTAATGCTAAAAGCATTGTCTTCTGCAGAACCTCCTATAGATTTTTGCCAAAGAAGAATGCCATTAGCACTCAATTTTACTATCCAGCAATCCGCATTACCTTGATTACTTGTTACATTTCCATCATTGGAATAGGTAAATCCTGAAATGATATAATTTCCATCGGAAGATTGTTGTACACTAGTCGCCCTATCGTAATTTGTGCCTCCTAGTGTTTTCTGCCACTCTAGTGTGCCAGAATTACTCAATTTTACGGCCCAATAATCATAACTTCCGTGATTGCCCGTTACATCTCCATCATTTGACAAGGTATAGCCTACAGCAATATACCCTCCATCTACTGTTTGTTGAATTCGTTCAGGAATATCCAATTGACTTCCGCCAAGTGCTTTTTGCCATTGAATTGTTCCCAATGAGTCCAATTTTAATAACCAAAAATCTTGTTGCCCATGGTATCCTGTTGCCCCTGAATCAATTGATTCGGTCTCTGAAGCTACAATATAACCTCCATCGGAAGTTTGTTGAATGTCATGCACAATTTCATAATCAGAACCTGTGAACAGTTTTTGCCATTGTATTTCTCCAGTTGACGATAATTTAATAATCCATGAATCGGGATATATACGTGTGCCTGTCCCAGACAAATCGCCATCAATCGAGTTTGTATATCCGCCTACAATATAACCACCATCCGATGTTTGTTGAATGCTTTTTACTACATCATCACCAGTTCCTCCAAAAGCTTTTTGCCACTCTAATGTGCCTAAATTATTTAGTTTAACAACCCAAAAGTCTGAATTTCCATGAGTTCCCGTAACATTACCTCCATTATAATCGGCAACACCTCCAAAAACACATCCTCCATCAGATGTTTGATGCATTGCAAAAACCTGTTCGTTTCCTGGTCCTCCTAATGCTTTCTGCCATTGAATAATTCCCAATGAATTAATCTTCACGACCCAAAAATCATTATACCCATTTATTCCTGTCACATCTCCATCGTTAGACCTTGTCATGCCTCCCACAATATAACCTCCGTCCGTGTTTTGTTCTATTAAATAGCCTCCGTCAATATTGGTTCCTCCAAATGATTTTTGCCACTCAATTGTTGGTGTTTGAGAAAAACAATTTATTGTAAATAAAATAAATAATAGTTTTTTCATAATTTTTTGTTTTTAAAATTTCTCACTACTTGCTTTTCTCCAAAAATACAAAAATTCTTTTGGAACTGTACTTTCAAATAATAAACAACCAGTTTCTAATTCGGGAAATATTTCTGCAAAGGTTTCTACTTTGTTTCGGTCGATTCTTGTGGTGATTACGTCACGAGTTACTTCGTCGGGATGCGACAATCCTGCTGATGCCATTAAATCCATTGCAGATTTTACGGTTTCATGTTGGAATCGTGCTACACGAATGCTTTTTTCTTCAGGAACTAATCCTTTCGCCAAATCAGGATTTTGTGTAGCAACTCCGGTTGGACAAGTGTTGTTGTGACATTCGAGTGCTTGAATGCAACCCAAAGCAAACATCATTCCGCGAGCCGAATTACATAAATCGGCACCTAATGATAGTGTACGAACAATATCAAAACCTGTAATAACTTTTCCAGAAGCAATTATTTTGATTTGGTCTTTGATTCCGAAGCCATTTAATGAGTCGTAAACAAAGGCAATTGCGTCGCGCAACGGCATTCCAACGTGATCAGAATATTCTTGTGGTGCTGCACCAGTTCCACCTTCGCCACCGTCAACCGTTATGAAATCTAAATACGTTTTGGTTTCGACCATTGCTTTACAAATCGACAAAAACTCTGATTTATTTCCGATGCAAATTTTGATTCCAATAGGTTTTCCTTCAGAACCTTTTCGCAATAATTTTACAAAATCCATTAATTCTAAAGGTGTTGTAAAAGCAGAGTGGGTTGGAGGTGAAAGAATATCTTGTCCTTTTGAAACCAAACGAATTGCTGCAATTTCATCCGTAACTTTTTCTTTTGGCAAGATTCCGCCATGACCAGGTTTTGCGCCTTGTGAAAACTTAATTTCAATCATTTTGACATTATCTAAAGTAGCTCTTTTTACAAATTCATCGTAATTGAATTTTCCTTCATCAGTTCGGCAACTGAAATAGCCAGTTCCAATATTCCATACGACATCACCACCTTGAAGATGATAAGGAGAAAGTCCACCTTCGCCTGTATTGTGGTAGAATCCGCCTTGTTTTGCTCCATTATTCAATGCTAAAATGGCATTTTTGCTCAACGAACCAAAACTCATTGCGCTGATATTGAACATACTTGCCTCATAAGGTTTTGTGCATTGAGACGAACCAATATGAACTTTAGGATTCTCATTTACTTTAGAAAAAGGAATGGCGCGAATACTATGATTAATCCATTCGTAACCGTCTTGATAAACATCTAATTGTGTTCCGAAAGGCATAGAATCAGATTCTTTTTTGCTTCGTTGATACACAATACTTCTTTGTAAACGATTGAATGGTTTTCCGTCTAAATCGGTTTCTACAAAATACTGACGGATTTCTGGACCAAGACTTTCCAATAAATAACGCATTCTTCCGAGTAAAGGAAAATTTCTACGAATGGTTTTTTTGGATTGATACATGTCGTATAATCCCATTAAAATCAATGGAATAAATATCAATAGCAGAAAACTAAATTTCCAATTGACGTAAATTAGAATTCCAGTTAAGGAAAGAATGGTTATGCTTATTATTAGGAATGCTTTTCTCATTGTTTTATAACTATGGACTATTTACTAATCACTTTTTACTAATTTTTTAACTTAAATCGTTGAATTTTTCCTGTTTCTGTTTTGGGTAATGCTTCTATAAAATTAATTACTCTAGGATATTTATAAGGAGCAGCTACTTCTTTGAACCAATGTTGGATACGGTTTTTCATCGCATCTGTTGCTTTAGATTGATCATTTAGCACAATATGTGCACAAACTAACATTCCGCGTTCTTCATCTGGCATTCCGACTACAGCACATTCTAGTATATCTTCATGGGTTAAAAGTACGGATTCTACTTCAATTGCGGCAATATTGTAACCCGAAGAAATAATCATGTCATCTCCACGAGCTACAAACCAGAAATAGTCTTCTTCATCTTGACGGAAAATATCACCAGTGATGTTCCAACCGTTTTCAACATATTCTTTTTGTTTGTCTTCTCGATTT
>JAAFHW010000129.1 GCA_013298525.1 Flavobacteriia bacterium | reverse complement strand
CGGAATTTCTTTGAACTCTTGCGTTGTGATGTTTATAATTTCAAGAATTTGAGCAATGGCATTAGGATGTTTTTTCAAAATTTCTTCACGAACCGCAATTACAAAACATGGCCATGGCGTAGGACAATCGTCAATTCTTCTGAAAATTCCTTTATCTACAAGAGGTTTGGTCATAAAACGTTCCCACATGAAATAGTCGGATTCACCTTTGGTTAAACTTTCAACAGCGCCATCAATTGTGTTTACGATTTCAAATTGTAGATTTTCGGTTTTCCAACCTTGATTATTGCCATTTACATAAGCCATTAATTGTGAACCAGAACCTAATCTAGAAATAGCCACTTTTTTATTTTCTAAATCAGAAAGCGTTTTAAAATTGGAGTTAGCAGCCACATGAATTCCCCAAATTAAAGGACTTTCAACGTAAACTTGCACTATTTTAGAAGGATTTCCAGCATTGATATCTTTTACAATTCCTTCTGATAAAATTACAGCAATATCTGTTTCACCATCGCGAAGCATTTGACACATTTTACCAGTACCTTCAGGAACATCAGTCCATTGTAAATCGATTCCAACGGCTTCAAATTCGCCATTTTCAATACACAAATGCCAAGGAAGATTGAAATGCTCAGGAACGCCAGCTATTTTTATAGTTTTCATTTTTTGATTGTCAAGATTTTTACTTCGTACTTCTTTTTTCGTATTTCGTACTTTCCAATTGCCACCATTTCCAGATTACACCATCTTTATCTGGATAGTCTTCCATTAATTTCATTCCGCATTTGCTTAAAACTCTATTTGAAGCTCCATTTTCGGCGTGTGTATAAGCATTCATTTTATCGATTTCCATTTCTTTGAAACCATAAGCCAACCAAAATTCTGTAGCTTCAGTTGCATAACCTTTATTCCAAAATGGTTCACTTAAACGATAACCATAATCATAAAAATTTGTGTTTCCGTTCTCTATATGGTCATTCACAAACTTGATTCCTGTCCAACCTATAAATTCATTCGTTTCTTTAAGAATTGTAGCATAACGACCAATTTTATTTTCAGCATATTGTCTTTGAACATATTCAATAACTTTTATACTTTCATCAATACTAACTTCGGGTTTTTGCCAAAGATATTTGTGAACATTTGGGTTTTTGTTCAGTTCAAATAATGCTTCCGCATCAGATAATTCTAATGGGCGAAGAAGCAATCTTTCGGTTTCTAATATTAAATTCATTTTTTGGTGATTCTAAATGTTGTAAAGTTTGTGTTTTCATTAAAACCAATTTCTTTAGAATTTAATTTTGAATAAACTTCAAATTCAAATCCATTTTTTTGGATTGGTTTGGTATAAATGACATTGATATTATTAGTTTTAAAAGCTTGTAAAATTAATTCGTTTACACATTCATCCAAGTATTCTGTGTTATTATATTCATCTTTAAAGGAAAAATCAAAATCACAAAAGCCTAATCCATGACCATGACCAAAAACATCAGGATTATATCTTAAACCTGCCCAACCTACTAATTCATTGTTTCCCTTATTAATAACTGCGAGTCTTCCAATTTGATAATTATCATACTCATCTAATAACATTTTAATATTATTAATGCATTTGCCTAATGTATCAGCAATTGAATATCCTTTAACAGCAATTGCGTTTGGATAACATTTAATATTAATTAACACCTCGGCATCCGATAATTCTAATGGTCGAAGAAGTAATCTTCCGGTTTCTAATATTAATTCCATTCTTACTTTACATTCAAATGCGAAATCACAATTCGATATCCATCAGGATCGAGAATCATCTTACCGTTATCATTCCAATAGTTGTTTTTGGCTTGAATAAACTCAATTTTATTGGCAATTAAATTATCATGAATGAGTTCAAATTCTAATTTAGTATTTGGATAAAAAACTAAAATATCTTCCTCACCAAAATTAAATGTAACAATCTCGTCCGATTTGGTAAATTCTAAATGCCAATTTTCATTGGGTTTTCCAATAAAAACGCCATCGTAACCATTGTGATTTTCAAAACCACCAAGCAATTCCAATCCTAAAATATCAATATAAAAGGATTTGAGTTGTTCTAAATTGTTGGTATGTCTTGCAAATCTGAAAGTCATAAATTAAAGAAATATATTATTATACAGAAGATAAACATAACTATAAATGCAATAATTATATTGTTAGAGGCATGACCCATTTGGTCATAATAATCTTTAGATTTTTTTGGACCATTAATGTATTCCCAAAAAGTATACTTTTTTTTATTCAATAACAAACAATAAATGGAACCGAAAAACCATCTTATTGTTCCACCGAAAAAATTTAATATTAATTCCTCAAAACCCATTTACTCTGCTAATTTATCCAAAGCATATTCAATCAAGGCATCAACCGCTTTGTATGGATCTTCACTGAAAGTTCCAGTTGCACGATTGGCAATGATTGCATTTAATGATAAACATTGATGTCCAAGTAATTTCCCTAAACCATAAATGGCTCCGGTTTCCATTTCAAGATTGGTCATTTTGATACCTTCAAATTCAAATTTGTCCATTTTACTGTTCAATTCTGGATCTTGAATATCTAATCTCAAAACTCTTCCTTGTGGACCATAAAATCCTCCAGCAGTTCCAGTAAATCCTTTGAAAATTTTGTCACTTTCCAAACGTTTTTCAAGAATTTCACTTCCTTTAATTACGTAAGGACGACCTTTTTTCATATCCCAATTGGTTTGAGTAATAAAAGCGTCTTCCATAGCAGTTTCCGAAATTTCATCAATCAAATAGGAGCGAAGCATGTTGTCTAATCCTAAGCCATATTGACTCATAACAAAACTATCACAAGGAATATCGGCTTGTAATGAACCTGAAGTTCCAATTCGGACAATGTTCAACGAAGTCAATTCTTCTTTGATTTCACGAGTTTTTAAATCGATGTTTACTAAAGCATCCAATTCGTTCATGACAATGTCAATATTATCTGGACCAATTCCTGATGACATTACTGTAATTCGTTTTCCTTTATAAATTCCGGTTTGTGTTTTGAATTCACGTTTTTGTTGTGAAAACTCAATACTCGAGAAATGTTTGGTAATTTTCTCCACTCTATTTTGATCACCTACAAAGATGATGTCTTTTGCAATATGTTCCGGTTTTAGGTTCAAGTGATAAACACTTCCATCCGGATTTAATATTAATTCTGATGATGCAATCATTTTTTTATTTTTTATGAGTTACTTCTTACTTCGTATTTTGTACTTAAAATTATCCTCCAACTCTTTTAGTTTTAAATCCTTTGTCTTGTAATAACTTCATTATTTTATCACGATAATCGCCTTGAATAATGATTTCGCCGTCTTTGAAAGTTCCTCCAACTGCGAGTTTGTTTTTTAATTCTTTTGCCAATAATTTGAAATCTTCATCTTCACCTTCATAGCCAGAAATGATGGTTGTGGGTTTTCCTTTTCGTTTTTCAAATTTACAAATCAAAGGTTCTTTTTGAACGAATAATTCGTGTTCTTTTTCCTCGACTATTTCTGGTTCGTTAGAAACTTCGTGGTCTGGAAATAGTTTTTTTAGTTGTTCTTGTAAATCCATATTTCTTTAAATTCCAAAATTTAAAACCCAAATTCTAAATAAAAATCAAATTCCAAATTCCAATAGAAAACATTAATTGGAATTTGGAATTTTAATATTGGAATTTCTTCCCTTTATTTCTTAATCAATCCTAAATCAACCAATCTTTCATATAAATAGTCACCAGCGGTAATGTCTTCATATAATTTTGGATTGTTTTCGTCGATGCATTCTGGTAAGCAATTCAATTTCATATCACTCACTGGATGCATGAAGAAAGGAATAGAATATCTAGAAGTATTCCATAATTCTCTTGGTGGATTTACAACTTGGTGAATCGTTGATTTCAATTTGTTGTTAGTATGTCTTGACAACATATCGCCAACGTTAATCATCAATTCGTCAGGTTGCGCCATAGCATCAATCCATTGACCATCGTGATTTTGTACTTGCAATCCTTTTCCTTGCGCACCCATTAAAAGTGTAATCAAGTTGATATCACCATGAGCTGCAGCACGAACAGCACCATCTTTAGGTTCGTCTGTGATTGGTGGATAGTGAATTGGACGTAAAATACTGTTTCCGTCTTTGATGTAATTGTCAAAATAGAATTCGTCTAATCCAATGTGAATAGCTAAAGCACGTAATACATAAACACCTGTTTTTTCAAGCATTTGATACGCTTCTTTACCTGTAGCATTGAAGTTAGCTAATTCATTTACAGTTACATTTTCTGGATATTCATTAGCATATTTTGAACCTTCCGAAACGTATTGTCCGAAGTGCCAAAATTCTTTCAAATCTCCTGCAGAACGACCTTTAGCATGTTCTTTTCCAAAAGAAATATAGCCACGTTGTCCGCCAATGCCTGGAATTTCGTATTTTTCTTTTACTTCAAGAGGAAGATTAAAGAAATTACGCACTTCAGCATAAAGATTTTCAACCAATTGGTCATCAAGAAAGTGACCTTTTAACGCTACGAAACCAATTTCTTCGTAAGCTTTTCCGATTTCATTTACAAATTTTTGTTTACGTGCCGGATCATCCGACAGGAAATCACGTAAGTCAACACTAGGAATTTGTTGCATTTACTAAAACTTTTTTGTTAATAACTAAAATTGGATTTATACCAATCATAGCTACAAATGTATGAAAATTTTATTTTGATTGTGTGTAAGTTATTAACAAATATTTATTGTGTTTTGTAACACAGATTCAGGTAATCAAAGAATTTTTAAAATTTTTCTAATTTCTTCAATCTGTGTTCCAAAAAACCACCTTGACTTTCTATCATTCTTATAAAGCAAGAGAATTATCAAAAAACAATTAAAATTCCAAACAATTCCGCAAAAAGGTTAGTATAAAAGAATCCTTTTTTTATATTTTTGCAATCATAAATAAACAATCACATGAACTTTGATAGAAAAGAATTGTCCAATATTCAATTGTTGGATTTATATAAAAAACTACTAAAACCTAGATTAATAGAGGAAAAGATGCTTATTCTTCTTCGTCAAGGTAAAGTTTCAAAATGGTTTTCTGGTATTGGTCAAGAAGCTATTTCTGTAGGAATTACGGCTGCTTTAGACCAAGACGAATATATTTTACCAATGCATCGAAATTTGGGTGTTTTTACTGGTAGAGACATTCCTTTACATCGATTG
>JAAFHW010000128.1 GCA_013298525.1 Flavobacteriia bacterium | reverse complement strand
CATCAGAAGCAACAATACAACCTCAATTGATGCGAGAAGTAAGTTGTGTAATTTGAAAAAAATCAACGACCAAAGCGCATTTAAAGCTAATTGAATTATAAAAAACAAAAATGCTTTTTTAACAAGTGTTTCGTTGCCATCCAGCTTGTTCCATACCAATCCTCCAGCGACTCCCATCATAATGTATAAAGAAGTCCAAACTGGAGCAAAAATCCAATTTGGCGGATTAAAAACAGGCTTTATCAAAGTTGGATACCATGTAGTTATACTTTCTCTTGTAACCATTCCGGATAAATAACCTATTACCAAACAGGTCATTACTACTAATGCTATTCTTAAAACTTTTTGCATCTTGTTTAAAATTTTCACAAATATAGTAAACAAAAACGTGTGGTTTTCGTAAAATAAGTATCTTTGTACTAAAATTAAGATAATATGATTTCCGAAAAGGATTTTATTTCTACAACACATTCAAACACTATTGAAAAAGGAACATATGAATGGAGTGCTCCAAGTAATATTGCATTAGTGAAATATTGGGGTAAAAAAGACCATCAAATTCCGGCAAATCCATCAATAAGTTTTACTTTAAATCATTGTAAAACAATTACAAAATTATCTTTTGAGAAAAAATCGACTTCAATTGATATCAATGAAACAGACAATAGTTTCTCTTTTGATTTATTATTTGAAGGAAAACCTAAAGAGGATTTCAAACCAAAAATTCAGAAATTTTTCGAACGTATTGAAGTTTATTGTCCTTATTTAAAAGAATATCATTTTACAATTGACACTCAAAATACTTTTCCTCACAGTTCAGGAATTGCATCATCGGCATCGGGAATGGCGGCTTTGGCAATGAATATAATGAATTTAGAAAAAGCGTTAAATCCTACAATAACAGATGATTATTTTCGCCAAAAAGCTTCTTTCTTAGCAAGATTAGGATCTGGAAGCGCTTGTAGAAGCATAAAAGGTAACATTGTTGTTTGGGGAAAACACAAAGAAATTGAAGGTAGTTCCGATTTATTTGGAATTGAATTTTCATCAAAAGTTCACTCAAATTTCGAGAACTATCAAGACACTATCCTGCTTGTTGACAAAGGCGAAAAACAAGTTTCGAGTACTGTTGGACACGACTTAATGCACAATCATCCATTTGCAGAACAAAGATTTTTACAAGCTCATCACAATTTATCAGCATTAAAATCCGTTTTAGAAAATGGAAATTTAGAAGAGTTTATTAAAATTGTTGAAAGTGAAGCTTTAACACTTCATTCAATGATGATGACCTCTATGCCTTATTTTATTTTAATGAAACCTAATACACTAGAAATCATAAATAAAATTTGGAAGTTTAGAAACGAAACCAAAATTCCAGTATGTTTCACATTAGACGCTGGTGCAAACGTTCATGTTTTGTATCCCGAAAACGTTAGAGTTGAAACTTTGCAATTTATTAAGGACGAATTAGTTGGCTATTGTCAAAATGGTCAGTATATTTGTGATGAAATTGGTTTTGGAGCACAAAAGTTATAATTTAACATTACCTCAAATCAGAATATGAAAGGACCACTATTTTATTCAAAAATATTACTCTTCGGAGAATACGGAATCATCAAAGATTCTAAAGGTTTATCTATTCCTTATAATTTCTACAACGGCGCTTTAAAAGTGGATGAAAATCCAACTCAAGAAGCTATCAAGTCTAATGAAAGTTTACGAAAATTCGTAGTTTATTTAGATGAGCTACAAAACGAACAAGCAGATTTAGTTACGTTTAACATAGAGCTTTTAAAAGCTGATGTTGCTAGAGGAATGTATTTTGATTCAAGTATCCCACAAGGATATGGCGTAGGAAGTAGTGGTGCATTAGTTGCTGCTATCTATGACAAATATGCAAACGATAAAATCACAGTTTTAGAAAATTTAACTCGTGAAAAATTACTGCAACTAAAGACCATTTTCTCTCAAATGGAATCTTTTTTCCACGGAAAAAGTTCTGGTCTTGACCCTTTAAATAGCTATTTGAGCATTCCTATTCTTATCAATTCTAAAGATAATATTGAAGCAACTGGCATTCCTTCTCAAAGTTCCGAAGGTAAAGGCGCAGTCTTCTTGCTAGATTCTGGAATTGTAGGTGAAACTGCACCAATGGTAAATATTTTCATGGAAAACCTAAAAGACCAAGGTTTCCGTGCTATGTTGAAAAACCAATTTGTAAAATACACCGATTTATGTGTAGAAAACTTTTTAGGTGGTGATAAAAAATCACTGTTTTCTAATACAAAAAAACTTTCTGCAGTAGTTTTAAATAACTTTAAACCAATGATTCCTGAACAATTTCATGGAATTTGGCAAAAAGGAATTGACACTAATGACTACTACTTAAAACTTTGCGGTTCTGGCGGTGGTGGTTACATTCTGGGTTTCACAGAAGATTTAGAAAAAGCTAAAAAATCACTAAAAGATTATAAGTTAGAAGTTGTTTATCAATTTTAACTTATAAATCATGCTAAGCAGACAAATCAAACTCACCATACTGAAAATACTCAGCATGTTCTCTGTGGTTCGTGGTTACAATATTCCTATTATTGCTTTAGCACAATATCTATCTGCAATTTTTATTATGGCTCCAGAGAAAAGAGCCTTATACGTAATTTTAGATTTTAATCTTTTTATCATAGTTCTTGCATCAAGTTTAACAATTGCGTCTGGTTACATAATAAACAATTTTTACGACAGCAAAAAAGACTTAATAAATAGACCAAACAAATCCAAAATTGATCGACTAGTAAGTCAGAGAACAAAACTTCAAGTCTATTTTACAATTAATTTTGTCATTGTTCTTTTAGCACTTTTAGTCTCTTTTAGAGCCGTTTTGTTTTTCTCTGTCTATATATTTTTAATTTGGTTTTACTCACACAAACTAAAAAAATACCCAATTATTGGTAATCTTACAGCTGCATTTCTTGCTGTGCTTCCTTTCTTTGCTGTGCTTTTATACTACAAAAACTTGTATCCACAGATATTTGCTCATGCATCATTTTTGTGCCTTCTAATATTAATTAGAGAAATGATAAAAGATTTAGAAAACATAAAAGGAGATATTGCAAATGATTATAAAACAATTCCTGTAAAATTTGGAGAAGAGTTTACCAAAAAAATCATCACAGGTTTAACCATACTCACTATTTTTCCGGTTTACTTATTGGTAGAAATATACGATGTAGGATACATGGATATTTATTTTTACGTAAGTTTAATTATCCTAATATTCTTTTTACTTCTTTTATGGAAAGCAGAGAACAAAACACAATATTTACAATTACATATTATTTTGAAATTTTTGATTGTATCAGGCGTTTTTTGTATTGTATTAATCGATCCTCAAGTACTGATTCACGGAAAGACTTTGCTTAAAATTTAGAAGCGAATCAGTAGTAATTCTTGCAATCCGTTTTCCTGCTGTCCGCACTACATGGTAGTTCCTCCCATCAGGGCTAATTAGTAATCGATTTGAATAGAATCAAAGTTTCAAAAACCTATTCCTCTTCTTTAAACCAACTCGAATACATTACGTAATTATTAGAAATACGCTCAATTTCACCAGCAAAATCTGAAGCATTAATATCTTTAACTTTTTTAGCAGGAACACCAGCATAAATCGTCCCAGATTCTACAATAGTATTTTGAGTAACAACAGCTCCAGCAGCGACAATTGCATTACTTTCCACAACACAATTATCCATAACAATTGCTCCCATTCCAATCAATACATTATCATGTAATGTACAACCATGAACAATGGCATTGTGTCCAATTGAAACATTATTACCAATATTTGTAGGATGTTTTAAATAAGTAGCGTGTATAACAGCTCCATCCTGAATATTCACTTTATTACCAATCTTAATATAATGAACATCACCACGGATAACGGCATTAAACCATACGCTACATTGAGAACCAAACTCAACATCACCAACAATGGTAGCATTTTCAGCTACGTAACAATCTTCAGGAATCATTGGCGATTTCCCATTTACTGATTTTATTATCATAGTATACTAAAAAAGAATCCTGATATTTTACATCAGGATTACTTATTATATTATTAATTAATTGCAGGACAATTACAGTGATATTTCTCTGGTTTACAGAACAGATTAATACCTAAAGTGATTTGGTGAAAACCTCCTGTGTCAAATTTTATATCTCCCATCAATTGAGAATAAGTGTAAGCAAACATGTAGTTTTTATAATTAACACCTAATATAGGAGTAATATATTGTAGTTTTTGATTTGCAATTGCAACACCATCTAAATATTCAGCACCATCCAAACTTCTTCTGTAAGACAATCCACCCCAAACTCTTCCAAATTCAAGATTTTTATATGCTTTAATATTCAAATCTACTGTTGACTCTTTAGTTAAAAAAGTATGCTGAAACATAACTGATGGCTCCAACAATATTCTATCTGCGTCACCAAAAGTGTATCCCATATTGTAAATAAGTCTCTTCAAATTCACAGGCTCTCTAACCGAATAAATTCTTCTTTCGCTAGCTAAAGCATTTTTAACTGTGAAATGAGCATAGAAATCTAAAAAATTATAAGAAGCACCTACGTCTACATTAAAGTAATTAGCTTTTTGAACTATTGTACCATCAATATTAGGATCAAATGCAGGATTATTATCTCTGAAATCTGTTTCATCTAATAAACTTTGTGCAAATCCAACATTAACTCCAAAGGACAATTGATTTAAATCTACAACGTCTCTTGAAAACATAATATGATGCGCATAAGCTACTCGAAATCCTTTTTGAGAGTGATAACCATTTTTATCGTTTATTAAAATGATACCCATTCCGTCTTTTTCGGTAATACTTCCATTAAAACTTAAAGTTTGTAAAGCTGGGGCATCTTCTTGTCCAAACCATTGTTGTCTTCCTGTTAAACGCACTTTAGCGCAATTTGCAGCACCTGCCATAGATGGATGCAACAAGAAATAATTATCAGATAAATAATCTGAATATACAGGTAAAATTTCTTGAGAATAAGATTGCTTAGTGATTAATACTACTAAAGCAAGTAAAAAATGTTTAATCTTCATTGTCTTTTTTATCTTTTTAATGAGAAATGGGCTTTAAATTGTTTCATCGCACCAGCTTCAGGATAGTCAACCGTAAACCAGTAATCCGTTGATGGCATTAGGTTTCCGTTGTATGTACCATCCCATCCTTTGCTTGCTGGACTGATTTGTTTAATCAATTTTCCTTGGCGGTCAAATATATAAATTTTTGCGTTTATTTCTTTATCCAAACCAACAATATTCCAATAGTCGTTAATTCCGTCACCATTTGGTGTAAAATAGTGAGGGTAATCGATGATTTGTACTCCTGTTAATTGGAATGGATCACAGCTGCTTGCTACACCACCTTTGTCATCCCATACGGTTATGGTGTGTACTCCAAGTGGTACA
>JAAFHW010000127.1 GCA_013298525.1 Flavobacteriia bacterium | reverse complement strand
AACATTGTCCAGTTAATGTTGGTAAAGAAGCTACATTTGCTACTGGAGCAATAGTATCATCAACAACTACAGTTTGAGTTTGAGTTGAAGTATTTCCGTTACCATCATTGTAAGTCCAAGTAATGTTATAAGTTCCTTGAGTGTTATAAGTTAAAGGTGAAGCAGTTGTACCAGTAATAGTTCCAGCACATGCATCAGTTGCAGTAGGTGCAGTTATAGTTCTTGAACATTGTCCAGTTAATGTTGGTAAAGAAGCTACATTTGCTACTGGAGCAATAGTATCATCAACAACTACAGTTTGAGTTTGAGTTGAAGTATTTCCGTTACCATCATTGTAAGTCCAAGTAATGTTGTAAGTTCCTTGAGCATTGTATGTTAAAGGTGAAGCAGTTGTACCAGTAATAGTTCCAACACAAGCATCAGTTGCAGTAGGTGCAGTTACAGTTCTTGAACATTGTCCAGTTAATATTGGTAAAGAAGCTACGTTTGCTACTGGAGCAATAGTATCATCAACAATTACAGATTGTGATTGGAATGATTGGTTACCTCTATTATCAGTATAAGTCCAAAGGATTGAATAAGTTCCTTGAGCAGAATAAGTTAATGGATCTGTAGTAGTTCCATTAATAGTTCCCATACAATTATCAGTTGCAGTAGGAGTTTGAGTAATGTTTACAGAACATTGACCTGAAATTGTAGGTAATGTTGTTACGTTTGCTACAGGAGCGGTCGTATCTGTAATAGTAACTGTTTGAAATTGGTTAGAAGTATTTCCGTTACCATCATTGTAAGTCCAATAAATTTGGTAAGTTCCTTGAGCATTATATGTCAAAGGTGAGTTTGTAGTTCCAGTAATTTGACCATAACAATTACTTGTTGCGGTAGGAGCAGTAACAGTTGCACTACATTGACCCGTTATTGTTGGTAATGATGCAACATTTGGAACCGGTGCAGTACAATTTGCATTTATTGTAAATGTTCTTGCGCTTGTTGTAGTTGAATTACAAGTATTGAATACAGTTACATTTGCTGTTCCTGCAGTTGCAACATCAGTTGCATTGATAGCTGCAGTTAATTGAGTTGAACTAACAAAAGTTGTTGTTCTATTTGTTCCATTCCATCTTACAATTGATTCTCCACTAACAAAGTTTGTACCATTTACAGTTAAAGTAAAGGCGCCTGAACCTGCAAGTCTAGAAGTTGGATTAACCGAGTCATTTGTTGGATTTGGTTTTACAGTAACAGTAACTTCATCTCTATTACTTTTTACAGCACCTAATTTCCAATTAAAAAATTGAAAGAAAGTTCCTGTTCCACTATTTGCCGTTATAGATATATTACCACTTGTTATAGGATAAGTAATTCCGGTAGTAGCTCTAATCAATGTATTACTTGTTCCTGAAAGTTGTCTAGAAACTAATCTTAAACCAGTTGCTACTGGTAAAAAGAAATCTAAATCGATGTCTTTACTTCCGGTAGTTGTTAATCTAACTACTTTTGATTCAAGCATTACACCTGAGCTGTTTTGTAATTCTACTAAAATGTCACCAACTACAGTATTGTTTATAGCTACTGATTTTAGTTTAGTTGGAGTAGTACAATTGAATATTAGATATCTATTTGCTAGAGCAGTATTAGTTGCACCAGTTCCAGAAACAGTAGTAGGACCAACATTTGCTGGAGTTACTTCTCTTTCAACCCAATATGATGTGTTTGAAGTTAAAGCTGGAGTAGTATAAGCAGCAGTTGAAGCTAAAGGAGTTGTTGATGTAGCACTATTATACCATCTTATTGTGCCAGTACCAGTTGCAGATAACGCAGCGGTTTGTCCTGTACAAATTGTTGCATCACTTGCCGTTGGTACTGAAGTTGCAGGTACCATAGTAACATTAAGTGTCGTAGTAGCATTATTTGTTAAAGTAGCAGATATTGTTTGAGTGGCATAACCTGGAGCTTCAAAAATTACATTGTAAGTTCCAGCAATTTGAACTTTGTGATAATCACCATTTGTTGGTGAAGTTTCAACCCATGAACCAAAATTATCAACTGTTCCTCCAACATATACTTTTGCATGTATTGGATTCCCAGATTGATCAGTTACTATACCATGTAAACCGTAATTTGCTTGTTTTACAAAGTTTAATAATGCTTGTCTATTTCTATCCCAAAAGAAAGGTAAGTTTGCTGCAGCTGGAGTTTTTAAATCTGAAATTTCAATTGTTACTTCTTTGCTATGATCAAAATAATTACTTGCATCTTGTCTTCCTCCATATACTGAATACCATGCAGCACCATTTGTTGTTCCTGGAAATTGTCCGGTATTATAAACCGCATCCATATAATTTAAATTTCCATCAGCAGTTTGACACAATTGTGCGTATTCTGTAGAAACAAACTTAAAGTAAGTATCATGTGGGTGATAACTAAAATTTCCTGTTCCTGGAGTATTAGAAGTATCTAATGGGAAATTTACAACTTCCGTTCCTCCATGGTAGTTTGCTGCCAAAACAAAATTTCTAGTTGCTTGAAAATTCATAAAAGCAACTGTTTCTAGTTGATAAGCAAACCCATCGTCATGTAATCCACCAATGGCGTCTGCATAATTTCTATTTAAATCTACACCCAAAGAATTTGCTCTTGTAGGAGTATTTGTAGCTCCACCTGGATTATAAATATCGTTTCCAGCAGTTTTGTATGATCCATCTGGATTTGCTAATGGATTTATATATAATTCAGTTCCATTAACTAAGTTAGTAATTTCAGATAATGAACCGTAATTAGTCAACAAATAATCAATAAAACGAAGCATTGTTGGGTAACCAGTAATTTCATCACCGTGCATTGAAGAAGTATAGAAAAACTCTGGTTCCGTTTCATCAGTACTTGCATTATCTGAAATTTTCAGAACGTACAATGTTCTTCCAAGAGCAGTTGTGCCAATACTTTGTAAAGTACACAAACTTGGATATGTTGTAGCCCAATATTGCATTTTTGCTACATATTCAGAGTATTTAGGATAAGCATCCCATGTTGTGTCCCATGCTGCTGTAGCTCTATTTGCTGTTAGCTCTTGTGGAATTTCATTATCTTCAGCCGTAACTTCATAAGGCAATCCATAAGTTAGGAACTTCTGAAATTGCTCTTTGTTAGCATAAACCTCTGCTTTCAATTCATTTTCATCCACAGCTTTATGGCTGACAGATACAATTCTATTGATTTCTAAGAACTGCGCTTTACTATTTGCTTTAAAAGTAAAAATGACTTCACCTTTTTCTTTCAAATAATACATTGCTTTTTCGTAAGAACTACTTTTCTGTGCAAATGAAGCACTTGAAAATAAGATAGTTAACAATAATACAAGAGTAAATTTTTTCATTTTATTAGGGTTTTGAACGACAAACCTAAAAAATACTTCTTTTCTGACAAAATATTTTATCGATAAAACGCATATAATATCGATAAAATACACAAAAAGATATTTAATGAAATATTTATCTTACAAATAATAATTTTACATTCTTTTTTATAGTCTACTTTATCACATCTAAAAAAACTGCGCAAAGCCAAGAGACATTTGCGCAGTTTTTTATATTAAGACTTTGCGTTGCTTGTTAGAAATTAAAGTTTTTTTTCTTTTTGGGCAAGGAATACAATTGCGAGCAATCTGGCATAATTTAGATATAGTTATTTTCTTTAAAAAATGACTCTAAGTCATTTAGAAATTTTTCGGTATCAAAACCTTTTATCTTTTTTGTAGATAGAATTTCTTTGGATTTTTTTAAAAACTCAAATGATAATATTTTATCTCTTTTTTCTTTATCAGAGTTTATAAATTCATTAAAGTCTAATTTAAATTCATACTCTAATGAAGGTTCTTTCCTAAGAATTTTAAGAGGACGAACTGTAAAAAAAGGTTCAAATCCTTTGGAAACACAAATGATACCTACATATATTTTTAAAATTTTTTCACCATACTTTTTTTTATTAAAATAAATATTTAATTCATCTTCAAAGGTATTTATTGATAATAAATATTCAATACTAAATTCTCGAGAAAACTGAATGCCCAAATTAATTTTCATACTAATTTTTTTTATCTAAAAATTTTATTTCCAGGAGTTAGACTTCTTAAATACTAATGAATGTCATAAATCACTTTAGCTCGGATTTAAAATTTGTACAACAATAAATTAAACATTTACAAATGTTTATAATAAATATTTTCAAACAATTTTTTAAGGTGTTAAATTGAAAATCGTGTACTGTATCGTGTACTTTTTGTAAATGTATAAAAATTTTAGACATAAAAAAACGGTTTAGCGTACACTAAACCGTTGATTTCTAAAACTTAATTCGTAGTAGCGAGGACGGGAGTTGAACCCGTGACCTCAGGGTTATGAATTTCGTTGTCAACAATATTAAAACGTATTCATTGACTTTAGAACCCCTAATTTTCATGTTTTTATAAAAATCGTGTTCAAATTTATGTTCAGGATTATTATGCAAAATTATTAAAAATATTCCAGATTATTAGATTAAAATGGATTTAAATATAATATAAGCATTTTATAATAAATAGTTCATAGTTAAGCAATTATTTTTTAAAAAGTCAATTAATAACTACTAAAGTCAATTTTTGATAAAAAAAATCAAAAATCGAACACTTTTGTAGATAAATAACTACATAATAATATGTTTTGTGATTTATATTTGACATTTTAATAGAAAACTCGATGCTAAAGTATTTCCTTTTATTTTCTTTTTTTCTTTGTTTACAAACTAATGCACAATCTAATAAACTTATAGATAGTCTTTTAATTGAAATTAAGAAAACAAAAAATGATACCATATTAATTAATCAATATTTTATTATTGGTAGCGAATATGTAAACATAGATTTGAATAAATCAGATTTTTATTCAAAACTTGTTCTACAAAAATCAAAAATAAACAATTACAGAAAAGGATTTGCTTTTTATTTTTATATTAAGGCTAAAGAAATATATGTGTCTGGTCAATTTGAAAAAGCAAAAAGTTTTGTTTTGATTGGAAAAAGATATATTGACAAAAAACAATCTGATATATATCTTGATTTATCATATATCGAGGCATTATCTTATTTAGGATTAACAGAATATAATAAATCTATTGAGGTTGCAAATTCCGTTTTAAAATCATTAAAAACAGATTGTATCCATTACAATCAAATAGGAAGATTAAATTATGTAATCGCCGCGTCCTACTCAAGGAATAATCAAATGGGAAAAGCGCTAAAAAGCCTTGCAATTGCAATTAGTTATTATAGAAAAGCGAATAATATAAATGGTGAGTTACAATGCTATATTGAACTACATGATATTAATTATCTTATAGGGAATGATGATAAAGCTTATAATGCAATTCTCGAGGCTTTGAGAATTTATAAACACAATAAACTTAGTCATAATGCATTTTTAGTTTCGATAAATTATAAGTTAGGAGAATCTTTTTCGAGGAGAAACCAATTTGATGATGCGATTAAATGTTTTCAGAGGGCTTTAGATTTAAATAAGAAATTTAATAATAGTTACGAAAAAGTTACAATTTTAGGACTTTTAGCGGAAGCATATTGTTATTCCGATCAATATAAAAAATGCATAGAAGTTGTTAATAAAATTAGAGAAACTAAATTAGATGATGAATTAGGTAAAGAT
>JAAFHW010000126.1:1650-5713 GCA_013298525.1 Flavobacteriia bacterium | reverse complement strand
TTCTAAATAATTTTCTGTTGAAATACCAGCATATTTTTGTCTAAATCTTAATGCATTATAATCAACATATTGCTCTCTTACTTGTCCAGAAACTAATCCAGATTTATCAATAGTTACCAAAAGATTGACTATATCATTTGAATTATATTTTGGCATTAAATCAACCTCAACAGAACTTCCGTCTTTCTTTATTAATCGTCCTTTATTGTTTAAATCTCTTATTGGAAGACAATTTAATGAGGCAAACTTTTCTGTAGCATCCAATAAAATTTGCTTTCCATCCAAATCGACACAAGCAATAACATAATTAAATTTAGATCTATTAGGAAATAAAGCCACACCATTATCTCTTGTGCTCAACAAAACTGGATTAGCTTCTAATCCTCCCATTTTGAGCATTGCTGTTAGCATTAAATTTATTTCAGCAACATTTCCTAAACTTTCATTAAATGCTGTTTCTACTCCTTTTCTAGTGAAGTATCCGTACTTACCATTCCAAGTCATTTTGTTTTTAACAAATTCAAAAATAGCTTTCAAACGCTCTTCTTTTGACTCTGTTTTATCTGTAATTTGCTTTAAATTATTTAAAAAATAATTATTCTTACTCAATTCGGCACCAAACTCTTTATCTTCATAAATTGATTTAGCTACACTTTCCCAAGTTGTTGCTATTTGTTTTGGCGCTTCTTTTGGAAATCGAATTAACTGTAATTCTTGTTGAATTTTACCATAATAATCATCAATATTACTAACATAATCTTCCTCAATCAAAGCAGGAACTTCGGCAACTTCATATAATGTTTTTATCTGATTATAATTTAGATACATTACCTGATTATACTTGTCTGAATAATTAGTTGAAGTTGGAACCATAACATCATTTAGAGTAACATTTACATAACCAGATTTTATTGCTTTGTATATGTAGAATTCTGGAATTTCTGTTTGCAATTGAGCATAATCTACAGGTATATTATACTGAAATTGAAATGTAGGAAGTTCTGATAGGTTTGGCGATCTTAATTCATATTCTAATTCAAGTATTGAGCCTTCTTTGATATTTGGAAACGTAATTAACTTTGTTTGCCATAACTCGTTAACTTTTTCTACAAACTTTCCTTCACCTGTAACTTTTTGCTTATCAATCTTTCCGTTTTCTAGATTGTATGTAAATGCTTTGGTAATGTACACTTTTTCATCATCCAAACTTTCGTAACCAACATAATATGGTATTTCAAAATTGGCCCATTTAAAACCTTCCTTTTTATATATTTTTAATTTTATAGAAAATTTAGTTGTACACTCAAAACCATTTTTTTCGTTGTAAGTAAAAAAAGTTCTTGCTTTTTTAAAAATAAATGCTGCAGGAGCTGCAGTATCAATAGAATGCACTCGTTCTTCCAGCTCTTTTTTTGTAACTTTTCCGAGTTCTAAATTCTGTGCAAATCCTTCATTAAAAAACAAACTTATTATTAGAAATAGAAGAAAACTTTTTTTCATAAATTAGATTTTTTTTAAGACAACTTTTTCTTTTTGTTTGTCAATAACAATTTTAAAAAACTCTTTCAAAGTATCATAATCTTCAGATGGAATTATTGAAGCATTAATAATAAAGTTAACAACTACTTGAACTTGTGTATCAGTATTGGATATTGCCATATTAAAACTTCCATAATTGTTAGCCATTGCAAATGATTCAGATTTTGGCAAGCTTTCAACTTGATATCCTTGAGGTATGGTAATATTTACCATATATTTATCTTTAAATGGAAATGCAAAATCTATTGGATATTGTCTTGTTTCTTGTTTGAATGGATTTTCTAATTGCGTTAAATGAAGTAATGGCTCAAAATAAAGTTTATCTCCAATTTTTTCGATTAGATTATTACTTACTATAGAATATTTTTCAATTATTGGTTCATTAATATCTTTATCATTAGTGATTTCAAAATCAGAAACTTCCAAACCTTCATGCCTTTTTTCTAAATTCTCTAAATAACTATCTTTACTTAATCCTAAATATCTGTCTCTATAATTTAACGCAGCGTAATCAAAATACTGTTCTCTAACTTTTCCTGAAACTTGACCTTGATTATCAATACTAACAAGCATATTTACAACATCGTCTGACACGATTTTGGGCATTAAATCTACAAGTTCTGATGTTCCATCTTTTCTAATCATTCTTCCAAACCAATTCAAATCATAAAGTGGTAGAATATTTGGTGAAGATATTTTACTTGTTGCATCTAATAAAATTATTCCATTGTCTGTGGTAACAGATGCTATGACAAAATTAAAAGCTGTTCTACTTGGAAATATTGAGATTCCATTTGCTCTTGTACTAACCAATACTGGATTAGCATCTAAACCAATGTGACGTAACATTGCAATTAACATTAAGTTTATTTCTGCAGAATTTCCTGTTTTATCTTGATACGCTTTTTTTACACCTTCATCACAAGAATAGCTATAGTATTTATTCCAATTCATTCTGTTTTGTACATAATTAAATACTGCTGCTATTTTTTCATCTCTATTTTCTAAATCTTTTACAACATTTTTTAAATCTTCTTCAAAATAATTGTCTTTGTTTAATTGATCTCCAAAATCTTGATTTTCATATATCTTTTTTGTAACATCTTCCCAAGTTGTTGAGTAAAATTCTGCAATAGCTTGAGGCAATCTTTTTTGAGACAATTCATGATAAACACTAGTTTTGTAATTATCAATATTATTTACAAATGCTTCATCTTTTAGTGCTGGAATATTTTCTAATTTGTATATTACTTGTTGTTCTGAATAATTGAATGAATCAGCTGAACGCTCATATTTTATTGCAGCCCCACTCCTTACCAAATTTCTATCACTTGTAGAAACTGTTTTACTTAATGAGCTCTTAATCTCAATTGGCTGTAAACTTCCTTTTCGATAGACATTGTAAACGTAATACTCAGGAATAACTGTCTCATACTCTGAATAATTTACTGGAATACTTTGCTGAAAACTCCACTCTGGAAAAGTTGATAAATAAGGTGTTTTTATTGAATACTTATACTCTATTATGGATCCTTCTTTCACATTAGGCATAGTGATTTTCTTTCTAGACCAAAATTTATTGATATTTTCTTTAAATTCTCCCTCACTTTTTAATTTGGTTTTTTCAATTTGACCATTGCTTAAATTATAAGTTACCGCCTTAGAAAAAGAAACATTTTCACTTGCAGAACCTCCAACATAAAATCTCACAGACTTGTTCGCAAAATCATACCCTTCTTTTTTGTAAATTTTAATTTTGACTTCAACATCAGTTAATAAAACAAAACCTTCATCCTGTCTATATTCAAAATAAGACTTTCCTTTTTCGAATAATACGGCTGCAACAGCAGAAGAATCTTTAGGATGTGATTTTTCTTTTAATTCATCAATTGTTACATTACCCAACTCATGTTTTTGGGCATAAATACTATTAATTCCAAAGAAAAGAAAAGTTAAAATTAATACGAGTTTTTTCATTTGTTAAGATTTAGTTATAACTATTTTAGAATTATCAATTTTTGCTACTTGTTCTTTAAATTTTCTATAATTATCATATTCAGTTTTATCATATGATCCTCTTTTTAGTAGAAAAGAACGTTTGTAAATAAGCTTGCTTGGATTAACAACAATAAGTTCCATTTTATAAGTACCGAATTTATCATCTATAATAAAATTATCTGGTTTAGCTTCTAACACAAAGCCTACAGGCAGATTGATTTCAACCTCATCTTCATCATAATATCCTCTAAAAATTTCTACTGGATTTTTTCTATTTCTGTAACGTTGAGGAATATCCGAACTTTGATTAAACACATTTATTGGAAACATGATGCTGTTTCCATTTTTACTTCCATATCCTGAAGCATTAAATTGCAAATCTTCCGTAAACTCAATATTCTCTTTGTCATTGTTGAACTTTATTTTTTCTATTTTAAGATTATTAATCCATGAAAAAATTGATTTGTAATGTTCATCTATTTCTTCTTTAGAACTTTTTTCAACTAAATACCTATTGTCATATTGC
>JAAFHW010000126.1:0-1640 GCA_013298525.1 Flavobacteriia bacterium | reverse complement strand
CTTTCGTTTATTGAGTAATTACCTTTTACTATTTGAGAACTTAGTTTCTCATTATACTCATTGGTTTTAACAATTTCACCTTTTTCAGGAGTTACAATTAGTGCATATCTATCATCTGTAAAATCTCCTTCAAAACCAAAAGGTTTTACTTGACTTGTACATTCTAAAAAACACAATTTATTATTTACTGGCAATGCTAAAACTACATGATTACCCTGCATAGAAACAAAATCTTTATTTAAACTTCTATTGTTTTCTCCTCCATAAATAATAGTGTAAAAAGATTCCACTCCAACAGATTTCAATAAAACTCTTGTGTAATTGGATAGAGCTTTACAATCTCCATATCCTAACCTATCTACATCTTTTGCTAACATAGGTTTCCAGCCTCCTATTCCTAACTGTATACTTACATAACGAGTTTTGTCTTGGACATATTTATATATGATTTTTGCTTTTTTAAGTGGATCTGTTTCGTTACCTACCAAATTCTTCATTTTAGCTTTAGTTTCTTCAGAAATTTCTTCGGTATCATTCAATAAGTTTGAATACATCCATTTTCCAAAATCTTCCCAATTTTTAGCAGTTCCTTCTACTCCTTCAAGGTTAAACTTTTCTAGACTAAAAATTACTGATGGAAAAATTTTTTGAAATGATGGTGAGTAATCTTCTGGCTTTTCAGCAAATAGATTTTCTGCCGAATAGGATAAAAAATTCTCCTTTTCGATTTTATTTATAACTCTATTCTCAAAATTCATTTCTTTGAATTTGAAACCTAAATTTGAAGGATATGAGATTTTAAATTCCGATTTTTCTACACTTTCAAAAACATCATCAATAGGGTTCCAAGGAAAAATAAAAGCGGTATTAGAAGTTTGAGACTCACTTTCATAAACTACAGTATATGGATATTCTATTGGAGTATAATCTATAAAAATTCTTCTGTCATCACTGTAAATTGAAAAACCATCAGCAACACTTTGGTCTATAAAATCTTTTCTTTTAATTTTTTTTATTTCTTTACCAAATGCATTATAAATAGTAGCTTCAATAGCTATTACTTTAGTGGATTTATCATAAAACTCAATAGCATCAACATTATTCTGTCCTCTTTTATTTAAAACAGTTATAACTTTTTTCTTTTTAATAGTCATTGACTTTTGTGAAGCAATATTTATGTCAATCAATTGATACCTAACAACGCTATTTGCATTTTCTTTTAAGTTGTCTGGAATTAATAATGAAGTGTAGGAGTTTTGAGCATTTAATGAAGTAATGGCAAACCATACAATAATAATATAAAGCTTATATTTCATAAAAAAGTGTTTAACCAAAAATAAGAATTTATTTAATAAAATAAAGATTTACTCTTTATTTTTTGTATCAATAATTATTGTCACTGGACCATCGTTTATAAGTGCTACTTTCATATCCGCACCAAACTGTCCGGTTTGTACTTTTTTTCCTATTTCTAGTTCCATTTGAGTAATGAAATTTTCGTAAATTGGAATAGCAATTTCGGGTTTTGCTGCTTTAATGTATGATGGTCGATTTCCTTTTTTGGTTAAGGCATGAAGAGTAAATTGACTCACAATAATTACATCACCATCGATATCTTTTAGCGATAAATTCATTACATC
>JAAFHW010000125.1 GCA_013298525.1 Flavobacteriia bacterium | reverse complement strand
CAGTTGAATAATTTCCATTTCTAACCGCTCAATTCACATGTTGTATAGAGCGGTTAGAAATGGAAATTATTCAACTGTTGGTTATTGCAAATTAGATGGACCATTAAAAGTTGTGGAACGATACGACACACCATTACTAATTCCATTGACAGATGATGCGTCAAAAGGTGTTGAAGATCCTAGAATTGTAAAAATTGATGGTGTTTATTATATCACTTACACGGCCTATAACGGAATAAATGCGCTTGGAGCCTTAGTAACTTCAACTGACCTAAAAACGTTTGAAAGACAAGGAATTATAGTGCCAAAATACACTTTTGACCAGTTCAAACGATTGGCAGAATGTAATAACTTGGTGAATGCCAAATATTTTAGACACGTTCGACATTTTGATCCCAACGAACAAATTTATTTATGGGACAAAGATGTTACTTTTTTTCCAAGAAAGATTGATGGTAAATTGGCTTTTTTGCACCGCATACGTCCAGGTATTCAATTGGTTATGGTGAATGATTTGAAAGAATTGACTAAAGATTTTTGGGATCACTATTTTTTACATTTCAATACACATATTATCCTCGATCCTGTTGGTGTAAATCACGAGTCAGGATATATAGGAGCAGGTGCGCCACCAATTGAAACCGAACTAGGTTGGCTTCTAATTTATCACGGAGTTTATGATACTTCCGAAGGCTATATCTATTCAGCAGCTGCAGCCTTATTGGATATCAATGACCCAACAAAAGTTATTGCAAGATTAATAGACCCACTATTCATTCCTGAATTTGATTACGAATTGAATGGCGTTGTAAACAATGTTGTTTTTCCAACAGGAACAGCACTATTTGACGATGAATTATACATTTATTATGGTGCAGCAGACAAGTGTATTGCTTGTGCATCAGTGAGTTTAAAAGAATTATTAAAAGAATTATTATTAAATAAAATTGATCATGAGAGCTAATATTTTTCCAATTTACAACAACAGCCTTATAGTTTATAAAGAAGCATTAAAAAACTTAAATGGTATTAATTTTTTCAAAATGCCAAAGGTTGAAAATGTAAATTTAATTTCATTAAACAAAAAAGAACTGCCCGAAATTTTATTCATAACAACCTATCCACCGAGAGAATGTGGTATTGCTACTTACACTCAAGATTTGAGAAATGCTATTCAAGAAAAATTCGGACATAGTTTTTCATTAAAAGTTTGTGCTTTAAATGCGAAAGAATCGGATTATAATTATACTGATGAGGTAAAATATAGTATCAATACTGATGAGAAAGAACAGTTTATTCAATTGGCAAATCGCATAAACTCTGATAAAAATATAGCCATGATCTTTTTGCAACACGAATTTGGTTTGTTTGGAGGAGAAAATGGTAATTATTTATTGAAATTAATGGCACATTTAAAAAGACCAATAACCACAACTTTTCATACCGTTTTGCCAAATCCAAATTCAAAACTAAAAAAAGTAGTTCGTAAGATTGTGGATTGTTCTGATTCGGTTATTGTAATGACTAAAACTTCTGCTGCAATTTTGAAAAGCGACTATGGAATTGCAAATCAAAAAATTGCCATAATTGCTCATGGAACGCATTTAGTTTCATCAGATGAAACTACTCAAAATAAATCTAAAATTCATTTGGCTGATAGAATTATCCTTTCCACTTTTGGTTTATTAAGTGAAGGAAAAAGTATTGAAACTGCCATTGAAGCTTTACCTAAAATCATTGAAAGATTTCCAAATGTCATTTATTTGGTAATTGGAAAAACACATCCAGAAGTTCTTAAACGTGATGGAGAGAAATATAGAAATTCACTTTACGAAAAAGTATTTGAATTGGGATTACAAAATAACGTTCGTTTCATAAATCGTTATTTATCACTCCAAGAATTAATGGATTATTTGCAAAGAACAAAGATTTATCTTTTCACTTCAAAAGATCCAAATCAAGCGGTGAGTGGAACTTTAGCTTATGCTTTGGCTTGTGGTTGTCCTGTCATTTCAACACCAATTCCGCATGCCAAAGAATTATTAGATGGTGCCGGAATTAACTTTGATTTTCAAAATTCAGAGCAATTAGCAGAAGGAACTATTAAATTGCTTTTTGATCCTAAATTGTTAAAACAAATGCGACTTAATGCGTTGCATACTATAAGTTCAACGTCTTGGCAAAATGCCGCTATTGCTCATATTGAATTGGCAAAAAGTAGTTTAGCAAGACACAAAGTGGAATTGAAATATGAGTTACCTAAAATTTCATTAGACCACATTAAAAGATTGACAACTACTGACGGAATGATTCAGTTTTCACAAATATCAGTGCCCGATTTAGATTCAGGTTATACTTTAGACGACAATGCTCGTGCTCTAATTTCCGTTTCAAAACACTATGAACTGACAGGTGATGTTGCCGATTTAGAATTAATTACAACCTATCTTGATTTCATTATTTTTTGTCAGCAAGAAGATGGAAGCTTTTTAAATTATGTCGATAGAGAAGGAAATTTCTTTCTGAAAAACCAAAATGAAAACCTTGAAGATTCTAACGGAAGAGCGATTTGGGCCTTGGGAGAATTTAGTTCGTATCAGCATTTGTTTAGCGAAAAACTATTAAATGTGGCTAAAATTGGTTTAGAAAAAGCATTGCGAAATGCAGCAACTTTTCATTCACCAAGAGCTGTTGCCTTTACTATTAAAGGACTTTATTTTTATAATCTAGAGAAAGATAATGAGATTATAAGAATCATGATTACTCAGTTGGCTGATAATTTAGTTTCAAAGTTTAGAGGTGTTTCTGATAAAAATTGGAAGTGGTTTGAAAACTATTTAACCTATGCCAACAGCCTTTTACCAGAAGCAATGTTATATGCATCAATGAGTTCAGGTAACTTAGTATATAGAAAAATTGCTAAAACATCATTTGATTTTCTTTTGTCAATCATCTTTAGAGATAATCAAATTAAAGTAATATCCAATCAAGGTTGGCATCATAAAGATAAAAGAGCTAATGATTTTGGCGAACAACCTATAGATGTTACCTACACAATTTTAGCTTTAAGTACTTTCTACAAATCCTTTGGAGAAGAAGGATATTTAGAAAAAATGGAAACTGCTTTTAATTGGTTTTTAGGAAAAAATCATTTACATCAAATTGTTTATAATCCAGCTACAGGCGGATGTTATGATGGATTAGAAGAGCATCATGTGAATTTGAATCAAGGTGCCGAATCAACAGTAAGTTATTTAATGGCGCGACTGGTTTTTGAAGAAATTCAAAATTCAAAAGTTGAAGTGCAATTGTACGATGAGGTATTTCAAACTTCTTAATTATAAATTTTAATTATTAACAAATATAAAAATGGGAATTACAGAAAAAAATGGTCAATCGGTTGTTGATGAATTGTCAAAAATTTTAGCCGATGAGTTTGTACTTTATACCAAAACAAGAAAAGCGCATTGGAATTTAGAAGGAGCCGATTTCTTTGAAAAACACACCTTCTTCGAATTACAATACCGACAATTAGAAGGTTTTATTGACGAAGTAGCAGAGCGTATTCGCAAATTAGGATTTTATGCTCCTGCAAGTTTAACTGCTTTTTTGGGTTTAACACAGCTTACAGAAGTTACTAGTGAGAAAAACGATAGTAAAGGTTTTATAAAAGAGTTATTAATAGATCATGAAAGTGTGATTATAAACTTGAGAGAGAATATATCCAAATTTGATAAAGAATTTCACGATGCTGGTTCAACCGATTTCATAACAGGATTGATGGAAGAGCATGAAAAAATGGCTTGGATTTTACGTTCACATTTATAAAAAAATTAAAAAATGGACACAATGAAAAAAGTTTTAATGGCATTGGATTATAATCCAACAGCAACAAGAATGGCAGAAATTGGTTTTTCATTTGCAAAAGCTATGCATGCCGAGGTGACTTTACTTCACGTGGTTGAAAATGAAGTGTATTATACCTCTTTTTTAACATCACCTTTTACCGGAATTGGAGATTTCGATAGTGCCACTTTCTATCAATATATGAATGCTGATGGCATGAGTGATGCAGCAAGTTATTATCTTGATAAAATCAAAAAACATCTAGGTGATTCTAAAATTAAAACCTTAGTTGAAAATGGTGAATTTGCAGAAGTAATTCTTAAGACAGCCAAGCATTTGAAAGTAGATATGATAGTTATGGGTTCGCACAGTCAAAAATGGTTGGAGCAAGTTTTAATTGGAAGTACAACCGAAAATGTATTGAATCAAACGTCAATTCCATTACTTATTATTCCAACAAAGCACAAGCACAATTAAAGTGGTAAATGTGTAAAACGTATAGTTGATAATGTAACACGAAACCTTTATCACCATAGTACCTTTGAAGTATAATAAATGAGTTGAATAGTAACTAAAAACAAACAAACATCATGAACAATTTACTTTATCTAATAGCGGTGGTTTTAATTATTTCTTGGGCTTTAGGATTCTTTGTTTACAATACAGGAAGTCTAATACATATTTTATTAGTAATAGCAATTGTAGCTATTCTACTTAGAATAATTAGCGGCAGAAAGGTTTTATAATAGAATGAACAATACGCATAACATAATGAATAATACGCATATAACTTAAATAAAAAAAAATGAAAAAAGCAATCATAATGATCGCATTAGTTGCCTTTGCAACGACAAGTTTAAAAGCACAAACAACTACTACAACAGACAATCGCGGCAAATTGACTTTCGGTGTAAAAGCAGGTACTAATTACTCTAATGTATATGATTCAGAAGGAGAAGATTTTGTAGCCGATGGAAAATTCGGAGTTGCAGCAGGAGCATTTGTAGTAGTTCCTTTAGGAAAAATATTTGGCATTCAACCAGAGGTTTTGTATTCTCAAAAAGGATTCAAATCTACAGGTACTTTTTTAGGAACTAGTTATGAAATGACCAGAACAACAGATTTTATTGATGTGCCAATTTTAATTTCTATAAAACCAGTTGAATATGTTTCTTTATTGTTCGGTCCTCAATTTTCTTTCTTAATGAAACAAACTGATGATTTTACTGGTGGTTCTTTATCTACATCACAACAAGATGAATTTGATAACAGTAATTTACGTAAAAACATTTTTGGTTTAACTGGTGGTGTCGATTTTAATATTGACCATTTAGTTATCGGATTAAGAGGAGGATGGGATGTTAAGAATAATGATGGTGATGGAAATTCTACAACGCCACGTTACAAAAACATGTGGTATCAAGCAACAATAGGATATAAATTTTAAATAAAATAATAATGGACAATTCAAATAACACAGGAAAAATAGTTGGTTCTTTAGTAGTTGGAGCTTTAGTTGGAGTAACTCTTGGAGTTTTATTTGCTCCTCACAAAGGAACAAGAACAAGAAGCATGATTGCTGGTGGAGCAGAAGATATGGCTAAAGATTTCAAGAAAAAAATGAGTCGTGAAGCCAAAGATTTCAAAAAAATGGTTTCTAAAGATGCTAAAATGTTGAAAGACAAAGCAGCCGAATTAGAAGGTATGGTGGAAGGAAAATTCGAAAGCGTTTCTTCAAGTTTGAAAGAAAAAGCCAATGCTCTTTTGCAAATGAATTCGGATCACGTTACTAAATAATATTTTTTGCTTTGGCCTTTAGTGTTGGTTAGTATAAAGGCCATTGCAAAATTTTTAAAATCAAAAAAATGAAAACAATAAAATTTTCAATAAGTAT
>JAAFHW010000124.1 GCA_013298525.1 Flavobacteriia bacterium | reverse complement strand
CGTTGGTGGCAATTTTAAAAATCCACGGTTGTAACAAACTATTCCTTTTAAAGACTAATTCAAAAAAAAGAAAATATGGAAACGAACAGAAGGCTTTGGTTAAAAAAAATTGGAATTGGAGTAGCTGGTATTGGACTTTCAAACTTCAATACATTTGCTTCTCTTCTTGTATCAGAAAATTTAATTAATAGTTTTGAGGATGATGCTAACTTAATTTTTTTACGCTCAAATGAAAATCCTTATGGACCATCTCCATTAGCAAGGAAAGCATTTGCTGATAATGTTAATATCAGTAACCGCTATAATTGGGATGTTGCGACTCGACTGATTGCTGACCTTGCAAAAAAAAATAGTGTTAATGACGAAAACATATTCTTGGGAGCTGGTTCAACTGAAATTTTAGACTTGGTTGCAAAATTGGTTTCACAAGACAAAGGACACGAACCGAAGGTGACTGGCAGCGCAAATTATGTAATTGCAGACCCAAGCTATGATTATTGGACAGTTACATTAGATTATTTAGGTTTAACGAAAATTAAAGTACCACTTACAACCGACAAGAAAATTAATTTGCAAGCTATGCTGGAAGCTGTAAACCAAGACACAAAATTGGTTTATATCTGTAATCCAAATAATCCAACAGGAACAATTTGTGAAAGAGAAGCATTGGTAGAATGTGTAACCAAGATTTCACAAAATACAATTGTGTTAATTGATGAGGCCTATTTGGACTTTACTAAACAGCAATCCCTTAGCAATATCGTAAATGACCACAAAAATATTATTATCGTCAAAACATTTTCCAAAATCTATGGTTTGGCTGGAGCACGAATTGGGTATGCAATTGCAAACAAAACAATAATTGATAATTTGGCAAATTCGCAATCCAATACAAATAATAACGTTAGTGTAGTATCAAAACTTGCTGCTATAGCTTCGTTGAAAGACGATAAATTTGTTTCAAATTGCTACATGCTAAATGAAAATGCAAGACAATATACCATCAACGAACTCCAAAAATTAAATTGTGAGTGCATTTCTTCTAATACAAATTTCATCTATTTTTCACTTGCAAAATATAACAAGGACTATTTTAAGCAATTAGAAAACAATAATATTGAAGGAGGAAGAATATATGAAGAGCAAGGTAAATGGACAAGAATTACAGTGGGTAAAATGGACGAAATGAAAAAATTTATTAAAGCTTTAGAATAAATAAAAAAAAGCACACAACAACAATTTTTTGCTGTTGCAGCGCTTGTACATTTTTGGTCTCTTGGTCTCTTATTTTTTTCTTTCTCATCACATTTTTCTTTAAAAGTTTTCGATATATTTGCTTTAGTCTGTGACTAAAACAGGAATAGATTGAAAGCACAAAACTTTTGCAATAATATTAAAATTAAAATTTTAAGAAATTTTATTAAAACTAAAAGAAAATGAGAATCACCTTATCTAAAATTTTAATAGTTTTTGTGTTTATTAGCATTGTTTCTTGCAATAAAAAAGAAGAAAACAACTCTGCACAAAATAAAGAAGTACCAAAAGCTCTAAAAGAAGATAATACAAGTTTAACTCGCTATAGTAAACGAAAAGGTGATTTAATAAATCAACTTTATTTTGATTTGGTAGAGAAATCGCCAGAATTACAAAATCTTGAGGAGCAAATTGAAAACTTTAATCCTAATGAAACTATTAATGAATTTGATAACTTTAACATGAAATCTAAAGATTATTATTCATCATCTGAGTTTTTGACGAACAGAATTAATGATAGTGTTTTAAAGAATCGAATTGTTGCATTACTGAAAAAAAGTAATAATCAATATTCATTTAAAGAAAAAGAATACGATAAAGTTATTTCAAAAGTAGTTGATAAAAAGAAGTCCATTGAAGATTATCATAATGCTCTCAAAATAGTATTGACTTTACCAATTATAGAAAAATACCAAAATGAAAATGCGCCAAGTAAACAAAATTTTGAAAAAATTATAAAGAAAGAAGATTCTATTATTGAAGCAACAAAAAAATTAACGCCTAAATATTAAGTAAAATTGCCAAAACTGGTTTAAAACTATTCCTGGAAATGCAATTGCTATTTTTCATTTTCGTTGACAATAATCTGATGACTACAATTCTATCTCTTTAAGAAAAGTCGTAGTTTTGTGTTGGTCAGTCTTTGCAGCAGCAACTGGTTTAAACCGCGACACGTTAAGCAGCAAGTGTAGAATCAAACATAAATAGGAATTGAAAGATAAAAAGGAAGAAATCTAAATGAACAATAATCTAATATACAGTTTATTATGTGGAATTGGTGCAATTCTATTTTTTGCAATTCATAAATGGTGGTTGAAAGATAGACAAGAAACAGAAAATGATAATTTTAAGTTCATGGCGATTTTTAAAAATTGGTCGATAATCATTATGCTAATCTTAGCCTCAATTTGTTTCTTAACTAATTCCACTTCCAATCCAACAGAAACAAAAAAGTCAGCTTCGATTAAGCAAAAAATAACGCCTTGTCTTTGGGTTGATAAAGATGCAAAGGCAGTTGTAGAGTATTACCTTTCTATTTTCAAAGAGGGCAAAATGAAAGAATACCACCAATATAAAAATCCAACGGAAACTAAAGAGCAAGGTGGTCAAGATAGCTTCGAAACAGCGGTTATGGAAATTGGTGATATAGAATTTAGCATTTTAGCTGCTGGGCCTTATTTCAAATTTAATGAATCTATTTCGTTTGTTATTAATTGCAAAGACCAAGCAGAAGTAGATTACTATTGGGAAGCTTTGACTGCAAATGGAGGTCAAGAAGGTTCTTGTGGTTGGTGTAAAGATAAATATGGTTTATCGTGGCAGGTTGTTCCTGTTGAATATTTTGACCTTATCAACAGCGAAGATCCTAAAGTTAGAGAAAAGGCAATGAAAAACACCATGAAACAGAAAAAATTAATCCTTTCTGAACTTAAATAAACTAAAATTTGCTTTCGTCAGTAATTGCCGTAACAATATTTTGAATACTGTTAATTATCTTAAACTAACAACCAAATCAAATTAATCAAACAAAATTTTGGATCAAAACCCCAAATTAATTGTAGGATAATTATCGAAGCTGTTATGATAATTGGTTTCTTATATTTGATAACAAATTCTTTCATACTATTTCTTTATTTGAGAAAAAACATAATACATTTCAGAAGCTATTTGTAAACTTCTTTCTGCGTACTTTTCATTCATTAAATCCGTTCCGTCAAAAGCTTTTGGATCGTCATATTTTATTGGAAATCTGGCTTCTGCACCAAAAACCACTGGGCAACCTTCGTCAGCATTATTGCAAGTCATAATCGCTCCAAACTTACTTTTCGGATTAAAATCATCGAAATAGGCTTTTGAAAAACAAATAATGGGATGTTGATTTGCATCAAACTTAAACGCATAAACCGGATTTTGCTCTTCACTCAACTTCTGAATTTCAAAACCTTGATTTACCAAAGTCTCACCTACTTTTGGAAACATCGCAGTGGCTTCCGTTCCACCAGAATAGCAAAAAACCTTTTGAATTCCGAATTGAAAAGCCATAATTTGTGCCCAAATTTGCGACAAATGACTTCTGCGTGAATTGTGCGTGCAAATGAAGTTTAGACGAATTTCTTCGTTGGAGTTTACTTTATTTTGAATGTAATCAATCAAAGGATTCAAAACTTCTTTTCGTTCGTTTGGAACAGAAATTTTTGAAATAGTTGTTATGGTTTTGGATAGATTTTCTAACATTTTAGTAAAGAGTGATTAGTAAATAGTAAATAGTCATTTGGCAATTAAACTTCCAAACTCTAGTAATCTTATCAATTCAAATTTCTTTGAGGAACTTTGTGTTAACTTTGAGAAACCTTGTTCTACATTATTAACAACAACCAGAATCTGGAGTACAACAAGAAGTTTCCTTTTGCTTCCACTCGCCTATTTTGGTTTTCAATTTTTCTGGAGGAATTCCGCAATTGTCTTTAGCTAAACAATCGGTTAGTTTTGATTTTAATTGGAAATTAGTTCCGTCAAAATCTAAACCGAATTTTCCAATGGTTTCTTTCATTTGGTATTCTACTTCGATTTCTAAATCTGGAATTTGCAATTTAGCTTCCGATAATTCAATGATGTGAACCAATTTTTCAGGATGCAATTGGTGATCATAATCGTTGGCTTCCCAAAGTTGAAAATTCACAACTTCTTCAGTTCGAACTACGCCACCACAATCGATGAAATGTTTAGTAATTTTCCCAACTTCAGTAACGTGAAAATGACTTGGAACCAATTCGCCATTAGGCAATTGAAAAGCAATTTGTGAAAGATTTTTTAACTGATTTTTTATTTCTGATAGTTTCATTTTTTAGATTTTTAGATTGTTAGATTGTTAGACTTCTTAGACATTTTTGATTTCTTAGACTGCTTAAATTGTAGAATATTAGAAGTCTTAGTCTAACAATCTAAGCAGTCTAAGCAAGTCTAAACTAACAACACTTGTTCTTTAATTTATGTCGAATCATTCCAAAATGATTTTCTATTTTATCTATCGTATCCGGATTGATGCAATAGCAAATCGCTGTGCCTTCTATAGTTCCTTTGATTATATTGGCGTTTTTTAATTCCTTTAAATGTTGCGAAATTGTAGGTTGCGCCAATGGTAATTCGTTAACAATATCACCACAAATACATGAATCTACCGACAATAAATAATCGACAATAGCAATTCTTGCTGGATGTGAAAGCGCTTTGAATAAGGTTGCCATTTCGTTGTGCTCTTCTGAAAATGATTCTGATTTTGATGCTCCCATTTTTATAAATAATTATTATATTGCAATATTACGATAAAACAATTATATAAAGTAAATTATTATGTTAAATTTATACTACAAATCAAACTTCTCAATTCCGAAATAATTTCATACTTTTGAAATCTTAAAAAAGATATAAAAATGGCAGCAATAACATTAGGTGGAAACCCAATAAACACAAATGGTTCATTACCTCAAGTAGGTTCAAAAGCAACCGATTTTCAATTAGTAAAAAGCGATTTGTCTGTAGCTACTTTAGCTGATTATGCAGGAAGCAAATTGGTTTTAAACATTTTCCCAAGTATTGATACTGGAACATGTGCTACTTCGGTTAGAACTTTTAACGCAAAAGCAAGTGCTTTAGAAAACACAAAAGTATTATGCATTTCAAGAGATTTACCTTTTGCTCAAAAACGTTTTTGTGGCGCTGAAGGATTAGAAAATGTTGAAAATTTATCTGATTTCAAAGAAGGAAGCTTCGGGAAAAATTATGGTTTAGAAATTGTTGATGGTCCATTAGCAGGATTACATTCAAGAGTAGTTATTGTTTTAGACGAAAACGGAGTTGTAAAACACGCTGAACAAGTTGCAGAAATTGCAGACGAACCTAATTACGAAGCCGCTTTAGCATCACTATAATGGAATTCGAAAGAGATAAAACCTTCTTAACTGGACGATTTAAAAGTATGGGATTTGCCTTTAAAGGCGCCATCAAATTAATTACAACCGAACACAGTGTAATGGTACAAAGTTGTTTGGCTGTTGTAATGATTATTGCTGGTTTTTACTTTGAAATCTCTCACGAAGAATGGTTGATTCAAACCTTAGCCATCGGTTTAGTCCTTGGAATTGAAGGTTTAAACACTGCTGTTGAAAAAGTTGCCGATTTCATTCATCCTGAATATCACCAACGCATTGGTTTTAT
>JAAFHW010000123.1 GCA_013298525.1 Flavobacteriia bacterium | reverse complement strand
TAAAAGTATACGGCGCTGTTCCACCACTTCCAGTGAAAGTAATAACACTTCCTGTTGCATTTTGACACAGGGTTGTTCCGCCAGAGATTGTTGCTGTTGGTGGTAAAGCTGTTATTCCAAAAGCTGTTAAGCAATTTAAAAGCAGTAGTATATGAGTGTAAAATTTATTCATTGTAGTTACTTGTTTCAATATTTTTTAAATTGATTTTAAGGTAATCATTTGTGATTTTTTAAAATAATTTTAACGTTAAATTTTAATCCAATCGGTAAATGTTATAAACAAACATTAAATCTTCAAAATCAATGTAAATTTGATTGCGCCCTTCCTGTGAGTTTAATTTAACAAGTCTGACAAAACATTTTAAACCATCTTCGTTTATACATAGCCATTTAGATGTTTTATCACCATCATCATCAATAATCGATTCATAAGTTTTGATAATATCATAAACTTGTTCTTCTTTGCTAAATATCTTTATTCTATTATTATCTGCATCTATTATTAGTAATAATTCAACTGCTTCGAATTCAGACCATTTAGACCATAAATCTGTAGTTTCGTCTTTACTACGAAATGCTAAACCTGTAGTTTTGCATTTAACTACTTGTCCATAACTACACAAAATAAATAATGTTGAAATTAGGGTAAAAAATTTTATTTTCATGTTAAATTTTTATTATTAATTACAATGATAATACTTAGTAATGGTGTAAATTGCTTCTGACTATAGCAAATGGATCAACTATGTTTCGGCTAGATAAGTTTCCTCATTATAATCTACCATTTTAGTAAAAACATAACTACCTTTTTATTTTTTTGTTGAACATCGGGTCAAAAGTATAACGAATAAAAAAACATTCCTTACGGGAAACCGTAAAGAGAATAAAAAAAAATAAAAAAGAGAGTTTTTAGGCTATTCCTAAATCTTTAGCAATAGAGATTAAATGAACGGTATTATTGGCTTTAAAGTAATCTTTGAGTTTGCCAATTCTTTTTTCAATAGTGCTTTTACTACTTGGAGTTATGCCTAATTCTTTGAATTTGATGTCCATTTTTTCTTGTGGAACACCTAATGATAATTGTTTTATAAGTTCAATGTCAAAATTATCAATTTCATTTATTGTTTTGTCCTGAAGTAAATGCTCCATTTCGGGTGAAATATACTTTTCATTGGTTTGAAAAAGGTTTTTGATTGCTGTTTTCAATTCCTGAATACTTCTACGTCCTTTAATTACAAAACCATCAATATTTTGATTTTCAAAAAGAGATTTTATATGAAAGGTTTTATCTTCAACCGAGTGCACTATTATTTTTAAATCGGGTTGTACTTCTCTTACCCATTTTATCAAATCATCACCAGAAATTAATTGTACTTTTCTATGGTCTGCTCTAAAAGACAAATCACTTATTAATAAATCAAATGGTTCGTTGTCAAGAATGGCTTTCTTGATTTTTAATTGTGCATCATCACAGTATTTAGCATGGTGAATTTCTGTAACACCAAGTTCACTTAGTACTTGCATCACCGCTAAGTTAATACTATCAAAATCTTCCGCTATTATTACTTTCTTAAACATGACTTTGTAATTATTTAGGTATTTTCAATTTTGCTTTGAATCCTTTATTAGTTTCCGTTTCAAAAGTAATAGTTCCGTTTATGGATAAAATACGGTTTTCCGCATTTTGCAAACCTTTTTTTAAATTTAACAAATCTGAACATCCTATTCCGTTGTCTGAATAGTTGATTTCAACACCTTTTTTATAGGTTTCAAACCCAATTACAACCAAGCTACAGCTACTGTGTTTTCTCATGTTTACCATCAATTCTTGTAAAGTTCTGTAGATAACTATTTTGGATTCTTTCTTTAGTTTTTGCCAGTCTACTTGAGCGATATTATTTTTAATAATAACATTAATATTGTTGCTGTTATAACTTGAAAGCATAGCTTTAAGAACAGCTTCAAAATTATCACCAGTATCAATTTGGCTGTTTTCTTTAGAAATATTTCTTGATTGAGTGTAGATTTTATCTAAGTTTTCCAGAAGAAATTCTTTATTGGTTGGATTGTTCAAATCTTGTGTATCTGCATAAGTCATAGCGTTAAAAACATCGTTAGCTAATTCATCATGAAGTTTCTTGGAAATTCTAGTTTCAGTATCGTAAGTTGCTTTTTGGAGCTTTCTTCTGTTTTTTGAACGAATTGTAAAAAACACAAATAAAGATATTGTGGATACAAAAATGAACAATGAAAGATAGAGTTGTTTTTGACTTTTTTGCTTTTCGCTTTCTTTTAAAGCTATGTTAGCATCGTACTTTATTTTAGCAAATTGCGTTTTTGAGTTTTGTCTTACTTTATTAATGCTATCCGAAATATTCATTTGCTTTAAAGCAAGACTTTTTACCTCATTAGTGTTGGATGAGGCAATAAGAAACTTAATAGCTTCAATTCTATCATCTGGACTGTTGATTGCTGTAGCTGCGTTGTAGGCTTTTTGTGCATAATCATTAGACAATTTCAAATTCGATTTTAAATAATACTCCGCCATGTGCATGTAAGAAGCAATAAGTTCGGAATTATTATTAATACTATCACGAATTTTTAAAGATTGATTCAAATAATCAATTGCTTTAGGATTGTTTAATTTAAAATAAACATAGCCAAGATTATCAAGAACTTTGGCATAATTGGGTTTGTCTTGAATGAGTGAAATATCTTTAGAAAGATTTAGTAGTAATTGTTCCGCTTTATTATATTCTTTCGATTCTATATAAGTATAAGCTATATTATTTATATAAACCAATTTATCTTCTTCAGTTAAGGCAGTACTTTTTGCAAGATTGAAATATTTGTGGGCACTTTCATAATTATACTGTTCCAAGTGCGATATTCCAATTAGATTATAAGTTGTATTTATACTTTTATAGTCAGGTAAAATAGAAATTATGCTTGTTGCAGTTGCTTCACTTCCTGAAAAATCACATCTTTTTTGTTGTATTTCTGCAAGATAATATAAAGCATATACCCTTCTTTCCTTTTCCTGATCTGAACAAGCATCATTAGCTTTATAAAAATAATAGTAAGCACTATCATATTCTTGTTTATCATAAAACGAGAATGCTTTCTTTACATTAAAACTATATTTTTCATTTTTTGGATTTTCTATCTTTTTATTACATGAAATAAAAATAGAGAACACAATTACAATAAAAATCGGGAAATGTACTTTTTTAAATATCATTCCCCGAAATTATCGATTTTAATTAGAATAGAAAAATATTTCTATTTAATTATGGTGCTACAGGTGGCGGTGGCGGTGGAGTGTTTCCACCTTGTCCACCAGTAGTATCCACTATTGTTTTAGTTAACAACATTTCGCTATGATGGTTTGAAATGTTTTCTGTATTTGTGTTTTCTTCAATTGCATCATTTGTGCAAGAAGTAAACGAAATTGACAATGCAGTAATAGCTGCGAAAAATATTTTTTTCATGATGTTTTAAATTTTGACATGGTTGTGGCTGTTCGAGACTATCTCGAAAGCGTTTTGAAACAGAAAATCTGCCTCAGATTTGAGTACTCGGATTTGTTTTTTTGGGAAGTGAAGCGAGCTAATACAGAGCCTTTTAATTATACTTCCCTGAATAAAAAATCAGTTCTGCATAGCATCACTTTTTTGAACTAGTTTTGTACATTTGTTCCTATCGCGAAATAGAGCAAGAACTAATTCTGAGGCAAAGGAATGTGGTTTTTGTTTGAGTGTTAATAAGGAATTCCTGAAATTCCTACTATTCCTAAAATTCCTACTATGATTACAATACAAGATGCTCTTGAAGCTTATAAGAAAGCTATCAAAGTAAAATTTGAACAAGAAAAAACTAAGGAGTATTCAAGTTTTTTGCTAGTTCCATCGAGAGCTCAATTGCGAAAATTGTGTAGAGAACGATTTAAAAATAATACCAATATTGATGATTTAAAATGTTTTGAATTATTCTTGGGATTTGAATTTAATGCTGGTAATAAAAATAAATTTCAAGCATCAACAGACAAGTTTCGTCCGATTGAAAACTTTTTAAAAGGAGAAACTGATTTGGTAGATAAGGAAGGAATAAATATGGCTGCTATTTTAGTGGATTTTCAACCAAGACCATTTAATAAATTTGCCAATTTAAATCCACATGATTTAACAGAAGAAATTAAGAAAACGAATGTTACGACAAGTAAACAAAATGAACTTGTAAAGAAGGATGATAAACCAATCATTATAAAAGATGATATTATTACCGCCTTAAAAGGAAATTTAAAGCAGAAAGTTGGAATTGGTTCGTTGGTGGTTTTGGGATTGTTTGGTGCGAAAAGTATGTTTTTCAAAGAAAAAGAATGTATGGAATGGAAGGAAGATCATTATGAATTAGTAGATTGCAAGGGCGAGCATGTTGAATTTGCAAGTGTAAAAATTATAAAGCCTTACAATGAAATCGAGTTTAGTCGAAAAGAGTTAAAAGTTTGCGATACTACAAAGTTTTTTAATGGAGATAAACCTCTAGTTTGGTACAGTAAGAAAAACAATGAGGTTCAATTTTTTAATATTGATGGTGAAAACCCAGAGAATGGAGCTGAGCTTAGGAAAGTATCATTGCATATTATTGATAAGTATGTTGGAAATTGTGAGTAGTTATCCCCAAAAATAAATTCTTAAAACACATTGCAACATGATAAAACTTTTTGAAAAGCATATTGTCTTTCTATTCAATCGTTTTAAATGTGTTCTTAATGAAAGATTTTTTCTTTCAATGTGATTAGTGCCAAAAGGTTTTGTATTATGAATTGTTTCGTTTTACAACGATTTGTAGTGAATTAATTTATCTGTAAAAATTCTTTTAGGGTTGGATAAAAGTAATGTATTGGTAACATATTGAAGTGTTCTTTTTGTTCTTTTACCAATAGTAAAATTTACAACTTGCCTTGTTTTTCTTTCGAGTGCATAAACTATCCAAATTGGTTTTTCTTTATTTTTTATAAAGGTTCTCATTTCATCTACTTCATAGATTTTATGTTTATAAATGATGTGATTTGGAATTTTCTTTGCAATGGCAATTATCCTTTTTAATAAGGTTGTAGTTGAAATTTTTAATATTCTTGCTGTACTTCTAATGCCTAAACCTTCTTTTGTAAATTGAATAATTCTTTTGTTTATCCATGTGTTGTATGCTTTGTAACTATAAAAATCAATAAATCTACTTTTGCAAGAATTACAAACAAATTGTTGCTTTTTATTTTTTGTAAAACCATTTTTTATTATTTCTTTTGACTTGCATTTTGGACAAATTCCTGTATCACTAACTCTGATACACGAGGTCTCGTTTTTCACCATTTTATTAGATTTAAAAGCTTTAAACATAAAAAAGATGAACTATATAGCTCATCTTTTTTATAATTATTTTTAATTTTTAATTTGTTAGATGTTCAAAAAGAAGTCATCTTTAACTTTGAAACATTAATAAAATTTGTTTGTTACTAAATTTTTAAACTTTGATTAGAATATTATTATTACAATTATAAAATTGCCTTTCCTCTAATTTCTTTTGGTATTGAAGAGTAAATTGGTGTATAAATAGTATTATAATATGACGACAATTCATCATGTTCCTTTAGATCATAATAATCTTCTATTCTTTTTCCTTTTTGTCTGATTACTTCCATTGTTAGCCTTGTCATTATTGAGCCATAGGCACTATATATAAATTGTTCTAGATGTTTTACTTTTTCGTAATTTGTAATAATTCTTTTGTTTACTTCATCATTATGAATATAATACCAAATTCTAGCGTCTTTTTCATACATTGTAAATACTGGACCAAAGTCTTTAAAATCAGGTACATTTAATTCT
>JAAFHW010000122.1 GCA_013298525.1 Flavobacteriia bacterium | reverse complement strand
CACCTGTCCAGAATAATTGTGCTCTATCGTCAGTAGAAGCAGCAAGCGCTAATGCTGACGAACCAAATAGACCATACCAAGCTTTAGTGGCTCTATGCCCACCCCAACCATCTGTTGCGCCATAAGTGCTTAATGTCATTGTAGCTGAGTTTAAACTTCCATTTACTAAATAAGTTGTGTTTCCGTAACTTTGGCTTACTAAAGGATCTGCAATTAAAGCATAAATAATTTCGTTTTTAGCTGCTGTTGCATCATTATCTGATGAGAAAAGACTTACAAAGCTTGGTGCTAATGTATAGCCTCCTTCATCAATTACTTTTTTAGTATATGTTAAGGCGTCAGTATATCTTTGTGTACCAGTATAAACTTCTGCATTTAAATATAATTTTGCTAATAACATTCTAACAGCAGTTTTATTAGCACGACCATAATTATTTGTTGCAGGAATTTTGCTTTCAATGTCTAATAGTTCAGATTCAACATAATTAAACATTTCTATACGTGACGACTGTTGTTTTGGAACTCCACTGCCCAAATCTGCTTCAGTAACTAAAACTCCTTTTCCAAAGCAGTCTATCATGTAATAGTAAGCTAATGAACGTAAAAAACGTAATTCACTAATATACTGTTCTTTATTTGCAATTTCTACATTGTTTAAAACACTAATCGTGTTGTTACACAAGGGTACTGTATAATAAACTCTATTGTATAAATATCTAAAAAATTTGTTGTTAGAATCCCAGTTTGAGGTAGTGGTCAATTGGTCTAATCCATTGTCTCCCCAACGGTTTTTCATGTCGTCTGCAGTAAAATCTTGCAGATTGATGATTCCTCTTAAAAAGGGAGATTCTCCTGGATCATCGCTAATATCTGAACTTCCTGGTCCTGCAGGACCTGAAAGTGCAAAAGCTCCATATGCTTTTGATAATAAACCTTGTATTGCATTTGGATCTTTAGCTAACAATTGCTCTAATGTTAGTTCTACTTCTGGCTCAGTATTTAGGTCATTGGTACAACCACTAAACAATATAGCTAGAAGTCCAAGTCCAAATATATTTAATTTTAATTTTTTCATGGTTTTATATATTATTTATTAAAAGTCAAGATTTAAACCAAACGTGTAAATTCTTGGTCTTGGGTAAAAATTATTATCAATTCCGTTAAAACTTTCTGGGTCTTGTCCTTTGTATTTTGTAATCAAAAACGCATTGTTAACAGAGGTATAAAGTCTAAGAGCTGCTCCTTTTACAAAATTATTCACTTTGTACCCAAGTGTCATATTATCGCATCTAACAAATGTTGCATCTTGTAGCATATAATCAGAATAAGCAATATTATTTCTTACATTTTGAATTAATGGATTGGCAGAACCGTTATAAAAATTTAAAACGTTGTTCAATGCCGCAGATGTCCCTTCTGTTGCGTGGTCTATAAAACCGTTTGTTATTGTTTTGGCGTCATAGGTTTGTCCATGTAATTGACCTCTAAAACTTGCAGAAAAATCCCAGTTTTTGTAGTTTATGTTGGTTCCAAAACCAAAAGTCCAATTTGGTCGAATTGCTCTGTAATATTTATCGTCATTATTGATTACGTGATCTCCGTTCAAATCGGCATAAGCCCCAATTATAGCGTTACCGCTAGCATCATATATTTGTTGATAAACCCACGCAGAATGTGGTTGTTCCCCTGGAGCGTTAAACGCAAGATTTCCACCTGTTCCGTTTGGAATCCCTCCGTCTGGTGAATTAATGTTCGAAACTCCTTTTAAGTCGGTTACTTTTGTATAATTGTAAGCGATATTACTAGTAAATCCTAAATTGAATTTATCAGAATTAACTGCTTTAACATTCAACAACAATTCAAAACCTTTCCCTTCAGTAGATCCAACATTACCAATAAACTCATTAGACAATCCTTGTCCTGGTGGTAATGTGTACTTAGACAATAAATCTGTAGTTTCTCTTTTATATATATCAAAACTTCCTGACAATATACTGTTTTTGAAAAATTCGAAATCCAATCCAGCATTAATTGTTGTCGTTTTTTCCCAAGTCAAATCAGCATTATAGGCTTTAGCACTATATAAATTTATTCCTGGCAAATATTGACTATTGTTATTACCGATTGAAAACAATGGTCTTGAAGGAAAATATCCTACAATACCTGCAATACTGTTTTGTCCAGTTTTACCCCAACCAATTCTTAATTTCAGTTCTTTAATAAGGTTCGAATTTTTTAAGAATGATTCTTCTTTCATTTTCCATGCAAAACCCGCAGCTGGGAAATACCCCCAGCGGTTTTCTTTTTTGAAATAAGACGTCCCGTCTGCTCTCAAAGTTGCCGTAAACATGTATTTGTTTAGAATGTCAAAATTGGTTCTTCCAAAAAATGATTGTAAGTTTGTTGGACTATAATAACGGTTTGTTGGATTGTTTGCGTCTATATTTACTTCTCTTAAACCTGTAGTTAGATTGTATTGATAGTTGTCTTTTGTTCCGTCAATTTTAAAATCTTGATAAGCATATCCCGCTTGTGCGTCAACTCTTGTTAGAAATCCTGTTAGGGTTTTGTTGTAAACCAAGTAAGCATCCATAGATTTGTTATAAATTTTTTGATGCTCTGCATAATTTTCTCCAGGATTAAAAACATAATTAGCATTAGGATTAGAATTACCTTGATTGTTTTTGTAAGTCTGAATTGATTTGTCGGCATATACCTCACTGATTTTTGACTCAGAAGCGTCTAAGCCCAAGTTCAATACTGCTCTTAAATCTGGCATAAAATGCATTTTGTAGTCTAATTCAATATTTGTTAATAAACGGGCAACTTTTTCTGGACGGGTTCTTTGTTCCAAAACGGCTAATGGATTATAGGCTCCTTGTAAACCATAAAAATTACCATTTAGTGCCGTAGCTTGATAATATCCTCCAAATCTATTGTTCACAGAAACATCATAAACTGGTTTTGTAGGATCCATATTTACAGCTCCTCCAATTGCACCACCTTCATCAATAGCATTTTTGTCGGTAAGCACTCCTTTTGCATTAAAGTCGATTTTTAAATGTTTATCAAATAATACAGGTGATAATTTTAACGAGGCGTTTACACGTTGATAGTCACTAGTTTTTACCAATCCTTCTGCTTTTGTATAACCAACAGATGCTCTCATTGGCAAACTTTTGAACAAATTAGCTCTTGCACTGAAATTATTATCAACAGAAATTGAAGTTCTATAGATTTGGTCTTGCCAATCAGTATCAGCAATAATTCTACCTTTAATTTTTCCTGTCAATGGGTCTACTCTAAAAGTATTATTAGCATCATTTGGGTCGTCAACACCCAATCTATCCAATATTTGTTGAGGATTTGTAGCGTCAATAGTTCCAGCATATTGTTGAATAAATTTTACATAATCTGAACTGTTCATTACATCAATTTTGTCGGTAACTTTACCAATTGCTACATTTGATGAGAAATTAAATTGTGGTTTTCCACTTGTACCTTTTTTTGTAGTTATTAATATTACCCCATTAGATGCTCTTATACCATAAATTGCAGTTGCCGAAGCATCTTTCAAAATTGAAAAACTTTCTACATCATTTGGGTTAATCAATGACAATGGATTATTAACTCCCGCAGGGTTATCATTAGATATTGCAACTCCGTCAATAATTATTAACGGTTTGTTTTCGGCACTCAAAGATGCTCCACCACGTATTCTAATATTTGGTGCAGAATCTGGAGATCCGCCAGCCGTCGTAATTCTTACTCCTGCTGCTTTTCCAGATAATAATTGGTCAACAGAAATAATTGCACCTTTATTGAAATCTTTTGACGTCAACAATGCAACAGACCCCGTTGCATCTTTCTTTTTCACAGAACCATACCCTGTTTGTACGACAACTTCTTGCAATTGGTTGGATTCTTCTTGCATAGACACCATAATGGTGCTTTCGCCAGCATACGTTCTTGTTGTTTTTCGGTACCCTACAAAGGTAAAATTAAGAACATCCCCGCTTTTTAGTCCTTTTAAGGTAAAAGAACCATCAAAATCGGTCGATGCGCCTGTTGTTGAACCTTGTTTCACAACGTTCACACCAGGCAGTGGTTGTTTGGTTTTTGAATCGACTACAGTTCCTTTCAACGTGCTCTGAGACAAAGCAGTAAAAGGCAGTAGTAGCAACAACAATAACAACTTTTTGTAAATTGTTTTCATAAGTTTTGTTTTAGTTAAATTTTTGTTTTTTAAAGGTTATATTTTCACTTCGATTGTTAAAAGTAGTTAAAAAAACAGTTCCAAAAAAATTAATTTCACAATGTCGTATACGAAAACGTTTTCGTGTTGAAAAGTTTTGCTAATTTGCAGAAAATTAGTCATTAATTTGCACCATCAACAAATAAAAACTATCTTTATTTCGATTTTAATAAACCCTATTTTCCTATGAGAAAAAAAGTAACCCTAAAACAAATTGCAAGGGAGCTAGATGTGTCAATTTCGACCGTTTCCAAATCACTCAAAAACAGTACCGAAATTGGCGAAGACACACGACAAAAAGTGCAAGCATTTGCCAAATTGTACAACTATAAGCCCAACCTGATTGCTCTAAGCCTCAAAAACCGAAAAACCAAAACCATAGGCATTATTATTCCCGAAATTATTCATCATTTTTTTGCAACCGTTATTAGCGGAATAGAGCATTATGCTAATCTAAAAGGCTACAACGTAATGGTTTGTTTGTCCGACGAATCCTTTGACAAAGAAGTTATTAATATGGAAATGTTAGCCAACGGTAGTATTGACGGCTTCATAATGTCGTTGTCCAAAGAAACCCAACAAAAGAAAGATTTTCATCACATTTCCGAAGTCATCAATCAAGGAATGCCTGTTGTCATGTTTGACCGTGTTACTAACGATGTTTTGTGCGACAAAGTCATCATTGACGACAGTCTTGCTGCCTTTGACGCAGTTCAACATTTGATTGACAAAAGCTTTAAAAAAATTGGTCTTATTACAACAATCGACTATGTTAGTGTTGGAAAATTACGCACCGAAGGCTATCTAAAAGCATTGCGTTCTAACGATATAAAAATCGATGAAAACCGAATTCTAAAAATCGAAGACATTGAAAATTGTTCTGATGAGATAGAAAGTTTTCTGAAAGCAAATTCATTTGATGCGATTTTTGCGGTAAACGAACTTTTTGCAGTTACAGCAATAAAAGCGGCACATAAAGTTGGACTTAATGTTCCAAACGACATTTCGATAATAGGTTTTACCGACGGAATTATATCAAAATATTCTTCGCCAAGCATCACAACAGTCAGTCAAAACGGAGTAAAAATGGGACAAAAAGCAGCCAAAATGCTTATTGAACGACTAGAAGCCGATGTCGAAGAAAACATAGACTACGAAGATCACGACGAACATTACAAAACCGAAGTTATCGAAACAAATTTGATAGAACGCGAATCGACAAAGTAAAACCAAATAGTCATAATTATTTAGTATTGATTTTTTATATTCAACCCACATAAATTGTTCCAGTTTTTATGTCAAATAAGTGCTACAATCAGTTGAATTTAGCCATAAATTAAAATCTGTAAAACTGTGGCAAATAATAATGCACTAAGGTTGTTGTCATTTTTTTATTCGTTATAACCTGTTTTAGTTTTGTTCGAGTTTCGTTCGGGTTTTGTTCGTAGTTGTGGTACCCTTAATTTATCTCTAATTTCCAAAAAAACAGCTCTTTGCGAATCAAAATATAGCAAATCCAAAACTAAATACTACAACAAAATTAATGCAATTACTTATTTCGCCAAAAACAAACATGCAAGCAAACCTATTCTACTTCCTAGACACGCCTTTGTTTTTCTTAGCTATTCCATAGTTACTCCGTAGATACTCCATAGATACTCCCTATCAACGTCTGGGTTGTGGTACCCTACACTTTTCGTAAACTTTTTAGAAATAAACAATTCCATCAATTAAAATTTGAGAAATAATATTATCAATAGTAACAAATCTGCCGAAAAAAAAATGCAACTAATTATAAGTCAACTATTTTACTCGCTCTAATATCTAACGTTTGAAATCGCTTATAATTTGATAAAATAAAAACGATTAAT
>JAAFHW010000121.1 GCA_013298525.1 Flavobacteriia bacterium | reverse complement strand
TATATTTCCGTTTTTTTCTACAACAAAACTAGCTAAAACTTTACCTTTAAGTTGTGCTTCTTTCATTTCATTAGAATAATTGAATCTTTTAGAAATATACAAATGAAATTTTTCAATTCCGCCAGGGAATTCAGGTTTTTCTTCAACTGCAAATACCGGATAAATACTGTTTTCATCATAAACAATTTCACCAGGTGCTTCAGTCAGTTCAGAATTGGGTTCAAGAGTAACTGTTTCAATATTTTTTTCAGTTACGATAGTTTTTGAAACTGAATTTGTTGTTTCTTTTTTTTGAGCAAAAAAAGTATTTATAGCTAAAAAACAAATGATACAAAAGAACTTTTTCATAATTATTTATTATGTTTCTTTATCAAACTCTGCACTTTTTTGATAGTCCAAACAGTTGGAAATAATTCTTCTAATAAAGTGTGATTATTAAAGTTCAAACGCAAAGCATTACTTAAATGAAATGTTCCTTTTTCTGTATCATTTAGCATAAAATAAAATCCTGCCAAACGGTATTCGATTTGATATTCTTCAGGGAATAATTCGGTAGCTTGAAGCGATGTAATAACAGCAGAATCAAATTCACCTAAAAACTGTAAAATATCAATCCAAAACAACCAAGTGTCTAAATGGTCATCTCCAAATTCAACAGCTTTTCTATAACCAAGTTCCGCTTCTTCATGGAAATTCATGGCTTTATTTATCGTTGCAAAACGTTTCCAATAAGCGCGATTTTGGTCGTCAATTGCTAAAGCTTTGTTCACATAAAACAACGCTTTTTGAAAATTTTTCTGACGCACATAAAAATCAGTTATCGCAATCCAACCTTTGTCTAATAAAGGATCTTCGTGAACTGTTTTGTTGAAATATTTTAACGCTTCCGCTTTATTCCCTAATTTTTCGTGACATTTTCCAATACGTAATAAAGCATACGAAGTTGGATCGTCTAAATCGATAGTTCTTTGGTAATTTTCAATAGCGTCTTCATAGCGTTTTAAACGTTCTAAAGCTTTTCCGTTTTCCATGAAAGCACCCATAAATTCTTCGTCAATGTAGGTAGCATATTCAAAAGCACGCACTGCATTTACATAATCTTTCAATCCGTAATACAAACGTCCTTGTTGATGCCAAGCAATTTCTGAATAAGGATTTCTATCAATGTAGGTTTTAAGATATTCAATGGCTTCTGCATTTTGATCTAAAAATTCGTAGCAATAAACCACATTATATAGTGCCGATTGGTCTTCAATATCTACTTCTAAACAACTTTTGAAATTCTCTTTTGCTTTTTCAAGGTTGTCCATAAACAGATATTCCATCCCAATAAGGTTGTAAACATCGGCTAAATCTTCGGTATATTTTAAAGCTTCTTGAAGGAGTTCAACCGCTTTTACATGGTTGTCTCTTTTCGAATAAATATTAGCTTTTTGAATAAAAATTTCTTCGTTCGTTGGCTCTATGGCATACAATTCGTTAAGCATTTTTTCAGCTATTTCGAGTTTGTCATCATACACCAACATTTCTACTTGAACTAGCTTTAAACCAGTCGATTTAGGATGTTGTTCAAGTCCTAATTTTAAAGCTTTTTTAGCTAAATTAGCTTTGCCCATATCAAGATAATGAAGAATAATTTCTTCAAATTCTTCTGAATCAAAAAAGAAAACTTTATTGGTTTTCAACATGGATTCAAACTTCGATAAGGATAGATTGTAGTCTTCTTCGTCGTGATCCAAATGCATAGCTTTTTGTTTAAAATTATCCTTAATAAAAGTAGTTAACTAATGTCGTTATTTAAGGAAAACAGATTTTTGTTTTGAACAATTTAATTAACAAGAAATATCAAATTAAAAATTATAAATTTGAATTAATCTCATCCATCACTTCTAAAATAATTTGGCAACCTTCTCTAATTTCTTCTTCAGAAATCGTTAATGGTGGCGTAATTCGGATGGCTTTTCCTTCAAACAATAACCAAAACAGAATCAATCCTTTGTCTTGACAACGCAAAATTACCTGATTTGTTATTTCTTCATCAGATGTCATTGCGGCTAACATCAATCCTTTTCCTCTAACTTCTTGTATCAAAGGATGTACCAAAAGTGATCTAAACAATTTTTCTTTTTCTAAAGATTGTTTGGCGTAGTCTTTTTCTAAAATTTCTTGAAGTGTTGCTAAACAAGCGGCAGCAATAACAGGATGACCGCCAAAAGTTGTAATATGTCCTAATTTAGGATCGTGACTTAATAAATCCATGTGTTTTTCGTTGGCTATGAAACCTCCAACAGGCATTCCGCCAGCCATTCCTTTTCCGATAATGACTACATCAGGAACGACATTATAATTTTCAAATCCAAATAATTTTCCTGTTCTTCCAAAACCTGGTTGGATTTCGTCTACAATCATTAATGCTCCAACTTCTTCGCAACGTTTTTTTACTTTAGCTAAAAAATCATTTTGAGGTTGAATAAAACCAGCGCCACCTTGAATACTTTCGAGAATTATTCCAGCAGTTTTGGTTGTTATTTTTTGTAAATCGTCTTCATTATTAAAAGTGATGAAATCAACATCAGGAATTAAAGGACGAAAAACTTGTTTGCGTTCTTCAAATCCCATGACGCTCATCGAACCCATCGTATTTCCGTGATAGGCATTATGACATGAAATCAACTGACTTCTTCCAGTAACACGGCGAACGAGTTTTAACGCACCTTCACAAGCCTCAGTTCCGGAATTTACTAGATAAACTTTGTTTAATTCTTTTGGTAAATTTTCAACTAATAATTTACAATATTGCACAGCAGGACTTTGAGAATATTCGCCATAAACCATTACATGTGAATATTTGTCCAATTGATCTTTGATGGCTTGATTCACTCTTGCATGTTGATGTCCGAGCGAGCAAGCCGAAACGCCAGCAACAAAATCTAAATATTTTTTATTATTTGTATCGTAAATGTAAGAACCAATAGCGTGCGAAACCTCCATTCCTAATGGATAAGGTGATGTTTGTGCTTGGTATTTTAAAAAATCATTCAATTTATTTATTATTTAATGTTTACAGAACCAGAACACATATTTCCTTCTTCAATTCCTGTAAGCCAAATTTTTAATCTTTTTGTTCGTTCTTCGGTTAATTCTTAAAGGTAATTGCTCCAACAAGTTGGTTGAATACTTCCATAATATCCAGGTTCTCTTTTAGGGAATTTTGCAAGCATTTCTGCATCTCTGAAGGTAATCCAAATTTTTTGTGCCGTTTTTAAGTTTTTAATAAACTCAATATCAGATTTGTATTCAATTAAAATTTTTTGATAAACAGTATTTAGTTCTTTATCTGCTTTTTTATAATTGTTATAAGCTTCTTCATTAATCTCAGATTGAGTTTGAGCAAAACTATTAAAATTGAAAAATAGGAGGAATAAAAATGTAATTTTTTTCATAACAGAAATCTAACTTTAAAACATCCGCAAATTTATGAAATTAGAGTCAGCACAAATGTTTATTAAGATTTTTTTATTAGTAGTTTGAAATGATTTTCAATTTTTTATATTTGTTGAATCATGTTACCGTAAATAGTACTCATTATGAAGAAAGTCTTATTACTCGCTTTGATTGGATTATCACTAACTGTCAATGCTCAAAATAAAAAAAGTAAACCAACCGCCAAAAATAAAAAAGTTACCATTGTGGATAAGAAGAAAGTGACGCCTGCAGAGAAGAAGAAAGTTGTATATCAGGTTTTTACAAGATTGTTTGGAAATACAAATACTACCAATAAACCTTGGGGAACCATTGAAGAAAATGGAGTAGGGAAGTTTAACGACTTTACAGACAAAGCTTTGCAAGAAATTAAAAATCTTGGAGTTACACACATTTGGTACACAGGAGTTCCGCATCATGCTTTGGTGAGAGATTATACCAATATTGGAATTTCAAATGATGATCCAGAAGTGGTAAAAGGTAGAGCTGGTTCGCCTTATGCTGTAAAAGATTATTATAATGTAAACCCAGATTTGGCTGTTAATCCTGCCAATCGTTTGCAAGAATTTGAAGCTTTAATTGCTCGTACTCACAAAAATGGTTTGAAACTATTGATTGATATTGTTCCTAATCATATTGCTAGAAAATATGAAGGAAAAAATAATCCAAAAGGAGTGAAAGACTTTGGTGCTGAAGATAAAATATCGGTTGAATATGATAGAAATAACAACTTTTATTACATTCCAGAGCAACGATTTGAAGTGCCAACATCAGATGATTATCGTCCTTTGAATGGAGAAAGCAATCCGTTGATTGATAGTAAGTTTGATGAATATCCAGCGAAATGGACAGGAAACGGTTCGCGTTTGGCTAAACCAGACATCAACGATTGGTATGAAACGGTAAAAGTAAATTACGGAATTCGTCCTGATGGTTCTAAAGATTTTCCTGAACTTCCAAATGGTTTTGAAAAGAAATCTTATAAAGAGCATTTTGATTTTTGGAAAGATAAAGACGTTCCAAGTTCGTGGATAAAATTTAGAGATATTGCTTTGTATTGGACAGCAAAAGGAGTGGATGGTTTCCGTTACGATATGGCAGAAATGGTTCCTTACGAGTTTTGGAGTTATATGAATTCGTCCATTAAAATGAAAAATCCGAATGCTTTTTTATTGGCAGAAGTTTATAATCCGAATGAGTATAGAAATTATATTTTCTTAGGAAAAATGGATTATCTGTATGACAAAGTTGAAACTTATGATCATTTAAAAGCCGTTATTCACGGAAAAACAACTCCTGATGGATTGACTGATATTCAAAACAGAATGAGAGATATTGAGCATCATATGTTGCATTTCCTTGATAACCATGACGAACAACGATTGGCAAGTCCAGAATTTGCTGGAAGTGGCGAAAAAGGAAAACCTTTAATGGTGATTTCTACAACATTGAGTTCTTCTCCAACAATGGTTTATTTTGGACAAGAAGTAGGTGAGGCAGGAAACGAAGATGCAGGTTTTGGTAGACGTTCTAGAACTTCAATTTTTGATTATGTAGGCGTTCCTAATCACCAGCGATGGATGAATAATGGTAAATTTGATGGAGGTCAATTGTCTAAAAGTGAAAAAGAACTGAGAGATTTTTACAAGCGTTTATTGAATTTCACCATTAAAAGTGAGGCGTTGATGGGTAAATTTCAAGAAATTCAGTCTGTGAATAGACAAGATTCTTCTACTTATGGTCAAAATGTGTATTCGTTTGTACGCTGGTCAGCGAATGAAAAACTGATTATTGTTTCTAATTTATCGCCAAACACCAACGAAATGTTTGATTTAAAAATTCCAGCCGATGTTATTAAGGAATGGAAACTTAAAGATGGAACGTATTTGTTAACAGAACAACTTTATGGTGTTGCTCATACTTTAAAAGTAACCAATGGAGTAGGAACTGTAAAGATAAGTTTGAAAGGTAGCGAGAGTTTTATTTTGAAGCTATAATTGAAATTAGGTTCTCTTAAACAATTGTTATTTATCTAATTAATATTGTTAAAATTTATTTGAGATAGAATGTGTTGATTAAGTTTGTTTATTAAAACGACTATCAATGCAAATTATCCTACTGTTTTCAATATTATTAAATCCGATTTTATTATTTGATTTTTCAAAAGGCAGCAACTTATCTAGCTGGAAAGTTGTTGATGATGGTGTTATGGGTGGCGTTTCCTCAAGTGACTTTTTCGTTGATTCAAATGGAAATGGTACCTTCAAAGGAACAGTTTCTACCGACAATAATGGTGGTTTTTGTTCGGTGCGTCATTTTTTTAATCCAATAAAGCTAACAGATAAAAGTGTTTTTAAAATCCGTTTGAAAGGTGACGGAAAAAAATACCAGTTTAGAGTTAAGAAAAGTGAGAGTGATTATTATTCTTATATCTACGAATTTCAAACTTCAACTGAGTGGGAAACAATAGAAATTCCTGTAAATAAATTATATGCTTCTTTTAGAGGAAGAACACTTCAACTTCCTAATTACGATGGTCAAAGCTTAGAGGAGATAGCATTTCTAATAGGAAATAAGACAAATGAAAATTTTGAATTACTTATAGATAAAATTGAGGTTGAATGATTTTTTTCAAACATAATTAAATATATAATGCGCTATCGACT
>JAAFHW010000120.1 GCA_013298525.1 Flavobacteriia bacterium | reverse complement strand
AAAAAAGTTTATCACAAGAGAAAAAAAGACAGTTTTCTATTGCTTATAAATTTATGATTTTAGCTGATTTATGGGTTTTTCTGAACATCATTTTAGCCTTATTAATTTCAATTCCAGCTATCAATTTGTTTACACATGGAACACATATTACTGTAGCACATTCAATGGGAACCACTATTGGAATTAATACAATGATATTGCTGTCATCAATAGCTTTTATTATCGAAAATGAAAATAAATTTACCCAAGTATTTGAAAAAAGAATTGCTCTAGGAATCAAAATTTTCAATATTTCATTCCTTTTATTTTGGGTAAGTTTACTACTTATGGGAATTAAAAAAGGATATTGGAATTTCTTTAGTAAGAATGAATCTTTTAGTCAATTACAGGATTCATTGCATTGGATTTATATTTTATTTGTCATTTTTGGACTCGGAGTTTTAGTAGGTCTTTATATTATAGTATTTGAATATTTAAAAAAAATAAAATCAATTTCTAAAAACAACTCTAATATTAGGTGATTTTTCAATTCTTGATATAGTAATTTTTGATGAAGGAGTAAGTTTTTCTAAAGTTTCAACATTGTTTTGAAAGTGTTGAATGTAATAGTTTCCCTTATATTCTTTATCCTCTAAAAACTCTAGCATTTCATTTAATTCAATATCAGAAATCAATTCGGAATGATAAGTTGTTCTTACCTCAAATGGGATTGTACTGACTAAAAGAAGGTCAAGGATTTCTTCAAATACATCAAACAAATTAGATTTTGTGATAGCATTGTAACTGGGCTTTAATGCTTTAAAATCTAATGCAACATAATCAATTAAATTATTGTCGAGCAATTGCTTTACTACTTTTGAGTTTGATCCATTGGTATCTATTTTGACTAAAAAACCTAATGCTTTCACTTCTTTAATTTGCTCGACTATATTTTTATGAATTAAGCACTCGCCACCGCTAAAAACTACAGCATCCAGTAATCCTTTACGTTTTTTTAAAAAAGAAATTGTTTCAGAAAAAGAAATGACTCCTTTTCCTAAAACAATTTCGGGATTATAACAATACAAGCAACGCATATTACAACCTGCATACCATAGAATGCAAGCCGATTTGTTGGGATAGTCTAATAACGTAAATGGAGTAATATTGCAAATTGGTTTGGCTAACACGGATTTTCTATGAAATGTACTCGTTGTTTGTGTTCTCCTTTTTTTCCAATGTTAAAACTTTCAACAGGTCTGTGATAGCCCATTACTCTTGTGTAAACCAAACATTTTGTTCTTAAATGTTCTTGTTCTGTTAGCATTTCTGCAGTGTTAGTTTTTGTGTTCATGAGATTTGGTTTTAAGATTTTCGATTAAGTTTTCATCACATTTTGGACAATATTCATGTTCTCCATTCAAGTAACCGTGAATTGGACAAACACTAAAAACGGGTGTAACTGTTATATAAGGCAAGCTAAATTTAGTTATTACAGTTTTTACAAAGTTTTTACATGCTTCGGGTGAACTAATTCTTTCGTTCATATATAAATGTAAAACCGTTCCACCTGTATATTTACATTGCAATTCATCTTGTATTAACAATGCTTCAAATGGATCTTGAGTAAAATCAACTGGAATTTGAGAACTATTGGTATAATAAATATTTTCATCATGACCTGCTTGAAGTATGTTGGGAAATCTTTTTTTATCTTCTTTGGCAAATCGATAGGTTGTTCCTTCTGCCGGAGTAGCTTCTAAATTGTAAAGATTCCCTGTTTCTTCTTGAAACTCTTTCATTCTATTTCTGATATAATCTAAAATTTCAACAGAAAAATCATTTCCAAAAGCAGTGGTAATATCCTCTTTATCATTTGTAAAATTGCGAACCATTTCGTTCATTCCGTTAACACCAATGGTTGAAAAATGATTTCTAAAATGTGATAAATACCTTTTTGTATAGGGAAATAAACCTCTGTCATACATCTCTTGAATAAAGATTCTTTTTTTCTCTAAGGTTGATTTTGCAATCTCCATTAATTTATCTAGTTGTTCAAAAAATGCTACTTTATTGCCTTTGTACAAATAACCCAATCGAGCCATATTTATAGTTACTACACCTATGCTTCCTGTCATTTCGGCACTTCCAAAAAGTCCGTTACCTCGTTTTAACAATTCTCTTAAATCTAGTTGCAAACGGCAACACATACTGCGAACAGCGTTTGGTTTATATGCTCTTTCGTTTTCCACCTTATTACCATTTTCGTCTAATTTGTATTGACTTCCTATAAAATTTTGAAAGTAAGAAGAACCTATTTTTGCTGTGTTTTCAAAAAGAATTTCTGTGTTTTCACCATTCCAATCAAAATCTTCGGTAATATTTACTGTTGGTATCGGAAAAGTAAAAGGTTGACCATTAGCATCGCCTTCAGTCATAACCGTATAATAGGCTTTGTTAATTAAATTCATCTCTTCTTGAAAATGCTCATAACGCAAGTCCGTTGGTTTTTCAATTCCACGCTTATTAGCTTTCAACAAAAGATCACGGTTAAAATTTCCTTCAAAAAAATGATGGTTGTTTTTAGTTGGAATTTGATTTTTTAAATCGTCAGGAACAACCCAATCTAATGTAATATTTGTAAAAGGAGATTGTCCCCAACGCGCAGGTACATTGAGATTGTAAACAAAACTGCGAATAGCTTTCAACACTTCATCGAATGAAAGATTATCCTTAAAAACATAAGGTGCTAAATAAGTGTCAAATGAGCTAAAAGCTTGTGCTCCTGCCCATTCACTTTGCAAAATTCCAAGAAAATTAGCCATTTGACCAAGAGCTTCTCTAAAATGTGAAGGCGGTTTACTTTCAACTCGACCTCTAACGCCATTAAAACCATCGTTTAGTAAAACTCTTAAACTCCAACCTGCGCAATAACCTGTTAAACAATCTAAATCATGAATGTGAATATCACCATTTCGATGTGCATAACCTTCTTCTTTTGAATACACTTTATCTAGCCAATAATTAGCAATTATTTTTCCTGCAACATTATTAACCAATCCTGCATTTGAATAGGAAGTGTTTGCATTGGCATTTATTCTCCAATCAGTTTGTGAAATATATTCCTCAATAGTTTGTGTACTATCCACATAAGTCGTGTCATCATTTAATCCTTGTATATGTTCCCGTTGTAGTTTTCTTGTATGCCGATAAAGCATAAAAGAACGCATTACTGTAAAATACTCTTTTTGAAACAGTGTTTTTTCAATCATGTCTTGAATTTCTTCGACAGCCCAAGTATCTTTAATGGCAATTGAAGACATTACACTATTGAAAATACTTTCATCACACGAAACTGATACACTATTAAAACTTTTATCTATAGCATCTTTTATTTTGTAGGATTCAAATGGTTTATAATCTCCGTTTCTTTTTATTACGAACTTTTCCATAAATATGATTTTGCAAAGAATGATTAGTTAAGATTATTAAGTTTTTTTTCTAATTCAATAGCCTCTTTGAACAAAATATTGTTTTCCAAATGTATGTGTTTGTGCAAGTCTTTCTCAAATTCATTTAGCATAGCAAATGTTACTTTGTAGGTTTCACATGCATCTGCTGGAGGATTATAATCATTTGTAAGTATTGCAATCTCACTATAGCGTTCTCCTTCTACATTATGCTCATTCATCATCATTGTAATTGGGTTATTTACTGTTCCAAAATGGGGAAACTCAATAACATTATTTGTTTTTAATGAGTTGAACATTTTTTTTATAAAGGGGAATAAAACCAATTCTTCTTTTTTCATATGTTGCGCTAATTCTCCTGCAGAGGTTTTAAAATGTTCGGTGATTTCAAATAATTCTGGATGTCTATCACCATGAACTTTGCATAGTTTTTCTAAATACATCAATAAAACAGGTGTTTTTTCTTGAATGTATTCGTGATGCGTTTCTAGTATATAATCGATTAATAAATTAGGTGAAAAAGATTTAAAATCCATTTCTGTTGTTGAACTTGAATTTAAGACAGTATTAATTTCATTCTCAATTTGATTTATATCCAAGCCTTTTGCCTGGCAAACTTCATCTAAAGTCTTGTTTCCTTTGCAACAAAAATCAATACCATATTTAGAGAAGATAGTTGCTGTTCTATAATCTTCAACTACCCATTCTCCTATTGTTGGGTGTTCTAATATATTCATAATTTTAAATTTAAGTTTCATCAATAATACGACCGTTTTGAAAATAAAATTTATGATTTTAATCATATTGGTTGAATAATACGAATCGTTACTTTGAAATTATTATTATATATATAATTTCAAAGTATTTGTATGATTGTGAAAAATTTAAAACAAAAAATTATAGCTTTAAAAAAGCAAAAGAAAGCAGTTATTTTAGCTCATTACTATCAAGAACCTGAAATCCAAGAAATAGCTGATTATGTCGGTGATAGTTTAGGTTTATCTCAGGAGGCTAGCAAAGTTGAAGCCGATGTTATTCTTTTTGCAGGGGTTCATTTTATGGCAGAAACGGCTAAAATTTTAAATCCGACTAAAAAGGTTATACTTCCTGATTTAGAAGCTGGCTGTTCTTTGGCAGCTTCATGCCCTCCACATCTTTTCAAAGAATTTATTGAATCTCATCCAAATCATACTGTTATCACCTATGTGAATTGTTCAGCAGAAATAAAGTCTTTAAGCGATTTAGTTTGTACATCTTCTAATGCATTAAAAATTGTAGAATCAATCCCTAAAAATATCCCTATTATTTTTGCACCTGATAAAAATCTAGGTAGGTATATTATTCATAAAACAGGAAGAGAAATGCTACTTTGGGATGGATCTTGTGTGGTTCATGAAGCTTTTTCATTAGATAAATTAATTGAACTTTATAAAAAAAATCCTGACGCAAAAATAATAGCCCATCCTGAATCTGAAACTCATATTCTTGAAACGGCGAGCTATGTAGGTTCAACTTCGGGAATGATTAATTATGTAAAGTCTTCTCCGAGTGATAAATTTATTGTTGCTACTGAGGCGGGAATTTTATATAAAATGCAACAAGAAGTTCCGAATAAAGTTTTGATTCCTGCGCCTTCTCAAGAAGATAATACTTGTGCTTGTAGCGAATGTGGTTTTATGAAGATGAATACTTTACAAAAAGTATATGACTGTTTACTAAATGAAATTCCTGAAATTATCATTCCTGAAAATATCAGAATTAAAGCGCTGTTTCCAATTGAACGAATGCTTGAATTATCCTAAAAATGATGCAAACTGATTATTTAATAATAGGTTCTGGAATTGCTGGTTTAACTTTTGCTGTTAAAATTGCTGATAAGTTTCCAAACAAAAAAATTACAATTGTCACCAAATCTAGTGAAGATGAATCAAATACTAAATATGCACAAGGTGGAATTGCAGTTGTTCAAAATAAGTTAGATGACAATTTTGAAAAGCATATAGATGATACCCTGGTGTGTGGAGATGGCTTGTGCGATAAAGATATAGTTTCAATGGTCATTACTGATGGACCAAAGCGATTAAAAGAGTTAATTGATTGGGGATCAAGATTTGATCAGAACGAAGAGGGTACTTTAGATTTGGGCAGAGAAGGAGGACACTCTAAAAATAGAATTGTTCATCATAAAGATCAAACCGGATATGAAATTGAGCGAGTTATTTTAATACAAGTTCATTCAAAAAAAAACATTGAGGTTTTTGACTTTCATTTTGCACTCGAATTAATAACAGAAAATAATTATTGTTATGGCGCTTATGTTTTAAATGAGAAAACAAACAAAATTTCAATTTTTCTTGCAGAGTTTACTTTATTAGCTACTGGTGGTATAGGTCAAGTTTATGGGCATACTACTAATTCATCAATTGCGACTGGAGATGGAATTGCAATGGCAAATAGGGTTAATGCTACTATCGATGAAATGGAGTTTATCCAATTTCATCCTACTGCTTTATATAACAAAGCTTTTTCGTCAACATTCTTAATCTCTGAAGCGGTAAGAGGCTTTGGAGGATATTTGCGAACTAAAGAAGGTGAGCGTTTCATGATGAAATACGATAAAAGAGGTGATTTAGCATCTAGAGATATTGTATCACAAAGTATTGAAAAAGAGTTAAAAAAATCGGGTGATACTTGTGTTTTTTTAGATTGCACTCATTTGAATATGGATTTATTCATCAATCATTTTCCGATGATATA
>JAAFHW010000012.1 GCA_013298525.1 Flavobacteriia bacterium | reverse complement strand
ATGATGCTTGGAATCGGAATGCAACCTTACGATTTGATGTTGCAATTAATGGCAAAAAAAGACGATCCGTTTTCGGGCGGACGAACTTATTATTGTCATCCGAGTTTGAAAGATGCTGATAAACCTAAAATTCCACATCAATCATCAGCAACTGGAATGCAAGCTATTCCAGCGACTGGTGCAGCAATGGGTTTTTGGTATAAAGAAAATATTGGAATTCAAGATGCTAATCAAGAGAATCCGTTAGTCGTTTGTTCACTTGGTGATGCGTCAGTAACTGAAGGAGAAATTGCCGAAGCATTACAAATGGCAGCTCTAAAACAACTTCCAATTTTGTATTTAGTGCAAGATAATGGTTGGGATATTTCGGCAAATGCGGCGGAAACTCGTGCGCAAAATGCGTTTGAATATGCTAAAGGTTTTCACGGAATTGAAGCCATTTCTATTGATGGAGCGAATTTTACAGAAAGTTTTTTAGCGGTTCAAAAAGTAGTGAAAACCATTCGTGAAGAACGTCGTCCTTTTTTAATTCACGCAAAAGTTCCTTTGTTAAATCACCATACATCAGGTGTTCGAATGGAGTGGTACCGTGACGATTTGGAAGAAGCACAATCACGTGATCCATTTCCGGTTTTGATAAAACAGTTATTGGAAGCAGGATTTACCAAAGAAGAAATAGATGCTATTGAGACTTCTGCTTCCGCAGAAGTACAAAGAGATTTTGATAAAGCACAATTAGCTGAAGATCCAACACCAGAAGATTTATTCACACATGATTTTGCTCCAACGCCAATTACAGAAGAAGTAGGCGAACGAAATCCACAACGTGAAGATAAAGTTGTGATGGTCGATTGCGCACTTTTTGCTGTTGAAGAATTAATGAAAAAACACCAAGAATGTTTGTTGTACGGACAAGACGTTGGAGGAAGATTGGGAGGTGTTTTTAGGGAAGCAGCGACTTTAGCACAGAAATTTGGAGACGAACGCGTTTTTAATACACCCATTCAAGAAGCTTTTATTGTGGGTTCTACTGTTGGGATGAGCGCAGTGGGTTTAAAACCCATTGTTGAGGTGCAGTTTGCTGATTACATTTGGCCAGGCTTGAACCAATTGTTTACCGAAGTCAGTCGTTCGTGTTATTTATCCAATGGAAAATGGCCTGTGAGTATGATTTTGCGTGTTCCAATTGGTGCTTATGGAAGTGGTGGACCTTATCATTCCTCTTCTGTAGAAAGTGTTTTAACTAATATTCGTGGAATAAAAATTGCTTATCCAAGCAATGGTGCCGACTTGAAAGGTTTGCTGAAAGCTGCTTATTATGACCCAAATCCAGTGGTGATTTTGGAACATAAAGGTTTGTATTGGAGCAAAGTAAAAGGAACGGATGCGGCAAGAGTGAACGAACCAAGCGAAGATTACATATTACCTTTCGGAAAAGCCAATATCGTTCAAGAAATTTGGGAACAAGAGACCGATGAAACGATAACGGTAATTACATACGGAATGGGCGTTCATTGGGCATTAAATGCTTCAGCAACAATGAAAAATCAAGTTGAAGTTATCGATTTGCGAACACTATATCCGCTTGACGAAGAAGTGATTTTCAAATCGGTTAAAAAAGCTAAAAAATGTCTTGTAGTAACAGAAGAACCAACAAATAATTCCTTCGCTAGAAGTTTAGCCGGGTTGATTCAAGAAAAATGTTTTAAATATTTAGATGCGCCAGTAATGGTAATAGGTTCAGAGAATATGCCAGCGATTCCGTTGAATAGTACATTGGAGTTTACTATGATTCCGAATGTTGATAAAGTGAAAGCTAAAATGGAGGAACTTTTGAATTATTAGTTTCTTAGAAATTCTACCTCTATTCAATACAAAACCAATCTAGCCCTGATTGGAGAAGTTACCATGTAACTCGGAAAGCAGGAAAACGGAAACCAAAAGGAACCAAGCCATTCGCTACTGATTTTCATCAGCATAAATCATAAAAAAACCACAGTTTGTAAAATATTACACTGTGGTTTTTATTCTATTTCAATATTCAAAATTCGTTGTTGAATGTTGAATATTCAATTTGGAATAACGAATAATGAAGTTTTAAATTATTTTTTTACACCTGGAGGATATTGCTCCAAAATTTTATCTACGAATTCTTTTATTCTTGCGTCTTTCTTTTCGGTGTCTTTGGTTAAGTAGCCGTTTCCTTCGCCTTGCCAAACTAATTCTTTGGTTTTAGCATCGATTAGGTCAATGAATAAAGTGCCTTCGGGAGTTCTTGAAACATTGGTGTAATTCATTCCCATTCCCCAATATGGATTCCAGCCCCAACCAAAACCGTTGTTGTTGTAAATGTCAATACGCTCCGTTTCTTTGGTAAAAATACTGATTAGCAAATCGGGAGTTTCGCTTTTGGTAAATCCTTTCGCCGCTAAAGCTTCATCAATCGAACGTAAAATTCGTTTTTTATCCAAATCGGAAATTTCTACTTTATCTATTGCGTTTTTGGAATACGCATAGGTTTTGTAGCCTTCGAAATTGGCTTTTTTGTCGTAATCAGAATTTACTCTAACCGAACTGCATGATGCAAGAACGAAGAGTAGAAGTAATGGTAAAAATTTTGTTGTTTTCATAGTATTTTATTTTTGTGTTTCAAGTTTGATGTTTCAGGTTCAAAAGCTTAACATGAAACTTTAAACCCGAAACTATAATAAATTTTCGTCTACTATATTAGGGATGGTAACTTTCAATAAAGGTTGCGTCTCCATCGCTTTTTTTATTGCAAAAATTGCGCCTTCATTTCTTGCCCAACTTCTTCTTGAAATTCCGTTGTTTACATCCCAGAAAAGCATTGATTCTAAACGTTTTGATGCTTCTTTAGTTCCATCAAGAACCATACCAAAACCACCATTAATTACTTCGCCCCAACCAACACCGCCACCATTGTGAATAGAAACCCAAGTGGCACCACGGAAACTGTCTCCAATAACGTTTTGGATAGCCATATCGGCAGTAAATCGTGAGCCATCATAGATGTTTGATGTTTCTCTGTAAGGTGAATCGGTTCCAGAAACGTCGTGATGATCGCGTCCTAAAATTATGTATCCAATTTCGCCTTTTGCAATGGCTTGATTGAAAGCTTCTGCGATTTTGATTCTTCCTTCGGCATCGGCATAAAGAATTCTTGCTTGTGAACCAACTACCAATTTATTTTCTTGTGCACCTTTTATCCATTGGATGTTATCAGCCATTTGCTGTTGGATTTCTTCTGGAGAATTTTTCATCATTTCTTCTAGAACATCGCAGGCAATTTTGTCAGTTTTGGCTAAATCTTCAGGATTTCCTGAGGCACAAACCCAACGGAATGGTCCAAATCCGTAGTCGAAGCACATTGGTCCCATAATATCTTGAACGTAGCTGTTGTATTTGAAATCGATATGATTTTCTGCAAAAACATCAGCTCCAGCACGAGAAGCTTCTAATAAAAAGGCATTCCCATAATCGAAGAAATACGTTCCTTTTTCAGTATGTTTATTAATTGCAGCCGCATGACGACGCAATGTTTTTTGAACTTCTTCCTTGAATTTATCAGGATTATTTGCCATTAAATCGTTGGATTCTTCAAAAGTATATCCTATTGGATAATAACCTCCAGCCCAAGGATTGTGAAGTGAAGTTTGATCAGAACCTAAATCAATATGTAGATTTTCTTGGTCAAATCGTTCCCAAACATCCACTACATTTCCTAGATAAGCAATGGAAACTACTTCATGATTTTCTAATGCTTTTTTAACTCTTGGGACTAATTCATCAATATTTTCAATCACTTCATTAATCCAACCTTGTGAATGACGAATATGTGTAATTTTTGGATTTACTTCGGCACAAACTGTAACGCAACCTGCAATGTTTCCTGCTTTTGGTTGTGCGCCAGACATTCCACCTAATCCAGAAGTTACGAATAAACCACCTTTTGGAGATTTTTTTATTTTTCTGAATCCGTTTAAAACGGTGATTGTAGTTCCGTGAACAATTCCTTGCGGACCGATATACATATAACTTCCTGCGGTCATTTGTCCGTATTGAGAAACACCTAACGCGTTCATTTTTTCCCAATCGTCCGGTTTAGAATAATTTGGAATTACCATTCCGTTAGTAACCACAACTCTTGGCGCTTCTTTATGGGCAGGAAATAATCCCATTGGATGACCAGAATACATGGCTAAAGTTTGCTCATCGGTCATTTCTGCCAAATATTTCATCGTCAATAAATACTGTGCCCAATTTTGAAAAACAGCTCCGTTTCCACCATAAGTTATAAGTTCATGTGGGTGTTGTGCAACTGCGTAATCCAAATTATTTTGAATCATCAACATAATAGCTTTCGCTTGTTCACATTTTCCTGGATATTCTGAAATTGGTCGTGCATACATCTTATAATCAGGACGCAAACGGTACATATAAATTCTACCGTAGGTTTCTAATTCGGCTTTGAATTCAGGAAGTAATTCAGCATGATGTTTAGGTTCAAAATAGCGCAAAGCATTTTTTAATGCTAATTTTTTTTCCTCTTCTGAAAGTATTTCTTTTCGCTTTGGTGCATGATTTATTTCAACTTCATAAGGTTTTGGGTTCGGTAGAACCGATGGAATTCCTTGTAGTATTTGTTCTTGAAAAGTCATTTTAGGTTTATGGTTTATAGTTTGTTGTTTATAGTTTGTTGTTTATTGTTTGTTGTTTGATGTGTTTTTTTACTGTATTTTTTTACTGTATACTGCGACTGAATACTGTGACTGAACACTGTGACTGAACACTAATCACTTCTTAATTGTTCCAGTCTTCTTGTCAAATCCGTAAGGGCAATGTCGACAACCACTTTTACAACAGTAACCACGTTTTAAATGGTATTTTTCGGTAAAACAGCGATAGCCTTCTGGAGTTAAATAGTAATCTTCTCCTTCTTTTAAATTTTTCGGATTTAAATCTTCATTCATAAGTACAAATTTAGCAACTTTGCACCATATGATTCTAATTGTTTTTAAATATTTAACGCCAAGAGGTTTTCGAGGTTTGACATTTTATCCATTTGTTTTTTTAGCAGATAAGGATGATAAGTTGAATAAAGTATTTATTAATCATGAAAAAATTCATATTAGACAACAATTAGAGTTGCTTATTTTACCTTTTTATCTATGGTATTTTACAGAATATTTGTTTCGATTAATTCAGTATAAAGATAGGAGACAGGCTTATTTTAATATCTCTTTTGAAAGAGAAGCTTATAAAAACGAAAAAGACCTTAACTATTTAAAGCAAAGGCCTTTTTGGAGGTTTTTAAAGTATGTTAAAAAATAATTTTTTCGTTTTTTATTGCTCCATTTTCAAGTTTGATTTGTAAAAATAAAGCTGTATTGTTTTTTAATAAATTTTTGATAGTAAATTCAGTTGAATTGATATCCTTGTAAACTCCTAAATTTCTTCCTAAAACATCAAAAACTGTTATTGAATGAAGCTTTTCATTTGATGAACGGATAACAATGTTTTCATTGGTTATTACTGCTATATTATTGTTGAATGATAGGTCATTGTTGTTTAATGCTCCATTCAAATATACTATTTTGAAACGATTGTTAATTGTTCCACTTTGAGCGCTAAAACGATATGGTGCCACTTTTAAATCGTGTATTATATCTAATTCTTTATCTTTTAAATAAATGTTTTGAGTAGTAAAGATTCCATCTAAACCACCAATTCCAATATCATAACTTCCAGAATTTTGTAGGTGAACTCCAATAGGCACTTCATCATAAACATCAAAAGGAAGTTGGCGTCCTTGAATCAAAAATTTATCAGAATTTATCAAAGAATAAATTGACATAGAGCCTGTTTTTAGCGTTTGGCTATCAAAGAAACTATCTCTTCCCATTGTGGCTCCTTCAATATATCCGAATAAAGTTCTATCTGATTGATTGTTGTTGCTTATTAAATCTAACCAAATTCTATTTCTTTCCAAAGTATTTACATCAAAAGTTGAATTAGTTTGTGTTAAAGGAGTGCTCATTCTGTAGAATAAGCTGTTGTCGTAGGAAGCGCTTCTTAAACCATTGTTGAATGTAACGATGTCTGAGCCTGCTGGTCCATCTATCATTTGTACAAAAAACCCTTGACCAGCCCCAATAAATAAGTCGGAAGCTGCAGCTGGACAACAACTAGTTCCTGTAAAATTATAGGTCAAGTAATCTCCTGGGCTATAATTATAAAGATAACTATTATAAAACGGACTAGCAATAATTGAAGGTAAAGTTCCGTGTGTCCAAAGTTTAATATTTCCTTCAATTTTTGTGTTGTTATTGAACAGAAATTGACTTCCTCTAATAGCTGATGGATATGGATTTCCAAGAAGATTCCAATTGTCACTGAAGTTAGTAATTTCAGTTCCATTTGTTCCTTGATGATAAGCTGTATTTTGGTCGGTACCTCTAGAAATGGTATAGTTAATAATTCCATTATTTGGAGTTCCAACAAATGTTCCATTCAATGGTGCAGGAATTGATGGACTAAAAGAACTTGGTCCTCTTACAATGTAACCTTTAGCTGGTAACATAGTATCTCCAGAAGCAACTTCCCAATTTCCTTGTCCACCATTAGTATTTGCAATTGTTGGATTCCATCTCCAAATTGGACCAGGAATTAATGGCGAAATTATATTGTTTACATTATAGTTTGAAACAGGTGAAGACCAATAAACATAGTCTAAACTTCTTATGTTATTAGCAGTTCTTCTGTAGGTAATGTTTCCAGTATTTGTTGTATTGTTTATTTGAACTAAACTAGCAGCATTATTTATAATAAATGATCCAGTAGCTTGAACATTAACCCAGTCTGTTACTGTAACGCTATTAGTAGAATTTATGGTTAAAGTAGCTCCATTTAATACTGACAATGTTCCAGCAAGGCCATTATAATTTGTTCCTGATACTATTGGATTGTTTGGTGTAATCGGAATTACAACACAATCACTTCCGTTAGGAATTCCAGTTGGTGTCCAGTTGTTTGCTTTATTCCAATCAGTATCAATAGAACCATTCCATGTTTTTCTGTCGCTTATTGTTATAGTAGTAGTGTCTGTAAGGTCTAAAGTTGTTCCGTTACAGAAACTATAAGTCACTCTAGCAGTATAGGTTGTTGTTGCTGTAGGACAAACATTTATAGAAGCCGTACTTCCTACAACTGGTCCTGTAATGCCATTTCCTTCATACCAAGTTATCGTTGTTAAAGAGGTTCCAGAAGGAACAAATCTCCATGCTTCATTTGTTGTTGTCCAATCTGTACTTGTTGAGTTTCTATTCGGAGCTACAGTTGCTTGACTTCCTGTTGCGTTTTGAACACCAACTACTGCATTTCCAGAATTCCATGAGGCACAAACTCTTTTTTCTTTCATGTAAACCTCAATAATATTTGTGTTTTCGTATAAAACAATCATTCCTGTGTAAAGTAATGAATTACAAGAGGCAGAAAACATTGGTATTTCATTCCAAGATGCCACCAAAGCTCTACATCCTGAGCTTAATGTAACTAATTCCCAACCAACTTCTCCTCCTTTACTAGGATCAATATCATGATAAGCACCAAAAATACTGTTTAAAAATAGTGAGGTGCTAGGTAAGTCATTTGAGAAAGACCATGTAGAGTATCCTCCAGGAGTATTACTTGTTTGATCAAAAGTGATTACGCCGTTTGAACCAATCAAACATTGATTGTAGGTGTTACCATAATAACAAAAGTTAAAAGGCAAACTGATTGTTGGAGACCAAACATCATCTACACTTATACTTACAGAGTTTTGTAAACATCCAAATTGATATGGAGGCGCATATGGAATTGATTGAACTGTATAGCTTGTAGTTTGACCAAGTTGTAAAAAAGTTGCTTCTAAATTGGTGCAAGTTGAAGTAGAGCAATCTAAAATTGGAGACGGATCTAAGCCATTTAATCCAAGTCCACCAGCAACATTTGTTGGGCATCCCATACTCGATAAACCAATTCCTCCTCCAGGAGAGCATGGTGTTGTAATACAGATGCTAAAAGTTCCTTGTCCACTTCCATTTGCATTACTATGAACTCTTATTGTGTAGGTCGCTCCAATTGTAAGTCCGGTTAATGTTGTAGTTTCAACGCTTGCGCCTGTTGTATTATTAATACATGCTGAACTAATTAAACTACCACATGTGCCACTAAAAATTTGAAAAACTGCATTTGTTAAAGAGGTTGGAGTAATAGTTACCGTATGGCTAACATCAGTTGCGATAAATTGATACCAAACATCATCATCTGCATTTCCTGTGCAGCCTGCTTGCGATTGAGTAGCTCCTAAAGTTGTTCCTGTTGTACTTATGGTACAAGTTATGGTTGGGTTGACTGTTATTGTTTCAGCTGTAGCACACTCATCGTTAGTTGGTGGTATAGGGCTTGTAACACAGATACCAAAAGTTCCGTTATTATCATTTCCATATTCCCAAACTCTGATGAAAATGGTTTGGGAAGGGGTTAATCCAGTTAAAGTTAGAGTTGGCATAGAACCATTTAAACTTGAATCATCGTCACATCCTAAAACTGTAAGACTTCCACATGAACCCGAATAAACCTCCATTCCTCCATCAGTAATAACACCTGTTTGAGTATCTATAATTAATATTCCATTAGAAGGGACAACAGCTGTAAACCATACATCTCCACCAGAATAACTTGAGCATCCTGGAGCTGGTGCGCCTGAACTTGCTGTGGCACCTGCATTTGTATAAGTTGAATAAGAACATACTGCATTTACAGTTAATGGTGTAGCACTTAAACAATCATCATTTGTTGGAGGAGTTAAAGGACAGTTAAGTATAAAACTAACACTGCCTCCTATAGCACTTTCTGGATCTAAAAGAATATAATATTGAATGCCAGAAGTTAAAGTGAAACTAGGACTAGTGATTGCTCCAGACATATCGTCAATACAAGTCCATCCAGTTCCATTACACCCTAATGAAGCCGCTTTAAATTGATAATCAATATAGCCAAATGAGCCAAGTTGACTTATTGTGTAACTTCCAGTTTGAGTTGGTGTAAAGGTATAAATTTGCTCATTTCCTGGTGTTGTCCATCCACATGAAGAAGGACTATAAATTCCAGTACCAACTGGAATAGTTGCGTTTATGGTTGTTCCACAACTAGAGATATTAGGAATAGCAACACATGGATTTGGAGCTACTGCACAAGATCTAGATATTGTAAAAGTTCCTGTTGTAGTACTTCCTGATGAATAATGTGCAACGTAAATGTAATAATTTACTCCAGAAATTGTTGAAAAAGTGTATGTTTCGGTCCCACTTGATAATGCTGAGTCTTGACAAGTAATATTTGTCAATGACCCACATGAGCCGCTAGAAATTGACATTTCAATATCATATCCTGTAGTCGTTACAGATATTGTTGAATTATTACCATCACCAACAAATGTATACCAAACTCCATAGTCAGCCATACTGCAACCAGAGTTGTTTATAATATTATTTGTGTTTACTGTTGTTCCTGCAAGATTTGTAGTAGCACAAGGTAAAGCAGTTGCATTAGTACATAAGTTATTGGATGGCGGAGGTGGAGGCGAAGTAACACATATTGAGAACGTACCTTGATCCGTTCCATTAGCATTACTATAAACTCTAACATAATAAGTGTTGGTTGGCGTTAATCCTGATAAAGTTATAGTTTCAGCATTCAATCCTGTTGTTAAATTCACACAATTCAAGCTTGTTAATCCTGCGCAAGAACCACTAAAGACTTCAAAAACAGCGTTTGTTAATGTAGTAGGAGTTACAGTAATTGCGTGAGTACTTCCTGTGGCAATAAAACTATACCAAACATCATCATCTGCATTACCAGTGCATCCAACTTGTGATTGTGTTGCTCCAATTGTTGTTCCAGATGTGCTAGTTGTACAGGTCGCAGTTGGATTGGTTGTAACCAATGTAGCATTAGAGCAATTATTGTTTGAAGGAGCAACAATAACAGCTGATGTTAAGGATATATTGTCTACAGCTGCAGGAGGATTGGTGCCTAAACTTCCATCATTCGCCCACTCAAAAACCAATCTAAAAGTTGTTCCTGCATAGGAAGTTGGAAGGTTAAAGTTTACGTTTGCCCATGATCCTTGAAGACTATAATTAGCAAGCCCTACTTGAATTCTACCTGTTGGAGCTGTTCCAATGGTTGTTATTTCATTTCCGTATACTGGATTATAAGTTGTAGGAACCAGCCATATTCTTAATCTGTCTAAAGTTGATTCACCTTGTCCAATCCAACTAAAAGATAATATAATGTTAGTTTCTCCACCAGGAACAGTCACATTTCTGTAAAAGTGTGATGCTCTTGCAGTACCAGTCGCATAGGCGTGTGGTGGAATGCCAGTTGCATTATTAGTGACATATGCTGATCTAGCGCCTGAGAAACCTGTTGTTGCACCTGTATTACAAACCCATTGATTTCTTCCAGTTTGTGCAGGATTGTTTGTAGTCCAACCGTTTAATGCAAATGTAGTTCCAGTTTCGAAACCACCATCGCCTGTTGGAGATATTATAGTTGTTTGTGATTGAATTTGAAACGAAACGAAAAATAATACAATACATACTAAATACTGTACTTTTATTGGAATCAAATTATTGTTAAAAGTTTGAGGTAATTTTTTTAGCATATCAAGTTGATTGTATTTATCAAAAATAAACAAAAACATGTAAAAAACAAGTTTTAACGCATAAAAAATGTTAAATATTTAAATAAAAAAAAACTACAGAATTTTCCGATTTTTAACCTTTTTAAATCTATTATAAACTGCCTTGTTTTTAAAATTATCAAAGAAAAGATAAACAGATTATAATTTGTTCTAAAAATTGTGATAATAAAAATGATTTTATAAGTAAATGTTTTTAAGAATTGTATGATAGTAAAATCTGAATTCAACAAAAATAATCGATTAAAAACAAATTTATTCGACTAAATGATTTCTTGTGTTTTTTTTCTATTTTTTTTTAACTTCTTTAATTTTTTTTTCTAATTTTATAAATTAAATGTTTGATTATGAAGAAGTTTATAGTATTTAGTTTTTTGGTAACAAGTTTATTTACAAGCAATTTAGTTGCTCAATTGTATGTGAGTAACAATAGTTTTGTATTTAATAAAAGTTCTTTAGTATATTCTAGAGGAAATCTTGAACTTAATGGATTGAATAGTAATTTCTATGTTAGAAACGAAGGACAATTTCTTCAAGGAACAACAGGAAGCTCAACAAATACAGGTACAGGAAAATTATCTGTTTTTCAAGAAGGAACCGTTAATAATTTTGCATATAACTATTGGTGTTCGCCAGTTGGAAATGCATCTGCAGCATCTGGAAATGAAGATTTTGGAATTACTATGTTAAATGTTCCTACAACTAGTACTTCAAGTACTCCTGTAACAATTACTAGTTCTAGTTATAATGGAGTTTCCAATACTGGAACTTTAACAATTGCATCCTATTGGATTTGGCGATTTTTATCCTCTAATGGATATTTTCAATGGGTTCAGTCTGCGGCGTTATCAAATATTTCTGCAGGTCAAGGATTCACAATGAAAGGTGTTAGTGGAACTGATACTACAAATCCTAGTGAAGCTGTTGCAAATAATACCGGAAGTGCTCAAAGATATGATTTCAGAGGAAAACCTAATGATGGGAACATTACAATTAATGTTGCAAATGCAGCTTCTACTTTAACAGGAAACCCTTATCCTTCTGCGATAGATTTGAATTTGTTTCTAGTTGGAGGACCAGGACCAGATTTAATTTCTGGGACAGGTGATGATATACCTGGGAACCCAAATTGTGATGGAACTGCATTATTTTGGGAACAAGATAAAACTGTGAATTCTCATAATATTGCTCAATATAGAGGTGGTTATGGGACATATAATGGTACTACAAGTATATATTCTCCAGCAACTTTTTATACATATGATATCGCTGGAAATCAAGGTTCTGTTTTTAGTAATCCAAATAATGTTTATCAAAGAAGATTTTCGCCAATAGGGCAAGGATTTATGGTGAGAGGTGTTGCTAATGGAACATTGCAAATGAGAAATGTTTATAGAGTATATGTAAAAGAAGGTGTTGCAAATAATTCACAATTCGAAAGAAGCTCAGACGAAAATGCAACAGTAAATTATGGTTTTTATGATGCAATTCCGAATCTTGCAGGAGTGGATTATACTCAGATAAGTAAAGCACCAACACCTCACTTTGTTGTAAATACATCATTAAATAGTCAAGCAGTTAGACAAATTGCAATCGGATTTTTGCCAAATGCAATTGATGGAGTTGATTTAGCCGATTCGAAATTTCCAGAAGCTACTGAGAACATAAGTACAGATATGTATTTGTATCTAAATAATGAACCTTATGTGCATTCTGTAACAAGTTTTGATATCAATAAAAGATTTCCTATTGGTTTTAAAAACACTAATACTGGTGTTTCAACATATACACTAAAAGTTAATGAGTTTGTCAATTTTGATGTTCAAAATGTATTTTTATATGATAGTTTAACGGGACTTTATCATGATATTAAAAATAATTTCTATGAAGTTGTTCTTGCTCCAGGTGAACATAATAATCGTTTTGAAATCACTTTTACAGATCAATTATTAGCTGTAACTGAAAATAACATTAAAGATTTGGCAATCGTTCAAAACAATACCAATCAATTGCTTACAATTTCTAATCCTAATGATTTAGATTTAAAAACAGTAGTATTGTTTGATATATCAGGTAAAAAGATATTTGATAAAGTTGATTTAGGAACTAAAAAAACTTATGAGTTTTCAACAGGCTCGCTGAGTGAAGGAGTTTATATTGTTAAAATAGAATCTACTAATGGACAAAGTTTAGGACAGAAAATTATTGTTGAAAGAATTAAGTAGTTGCAATTCATCAAAAATTATAAAGAGGTATCCTAATTTTGGATACCTTTTTTTGTTTCAAAGAAGATAACATTTGTAACTTTGTAAAAAAATAATCTTGCGAGTTCTTACACAAGAAATAGTATTACCAAATACAAAAGTCAAGCTTTACATAAGACGTGAAGATTTGATTCATCCTTTTGTTTCTGGAAATAAATTCAGAAAACTAAAGTATAATTTGTTAGAAGCAAAAAAACAAAATCATAGAACTTTACTCACTTTTGGTGGTGCTTATTCAAATCATATTGCGGCAGTTGCATTTGCAGGAAAAGAGAATGGATTTAAAACAATTGGAGTTATTCGCGGAGATGAATTGAGTTCTAAAATTTCTCAAAATCCTACTTTAAAATTTTGTCAAGATAACGGTATGGAATTTGTATTTGTTTCAAGAGAACAATACAGATTGAAAAGCACAGAAGATTTTTTATGTAATCTTAAAAATGATTTTGATGATTTCTATTTAATTCCAGAAGGAGGAACTAACGATTTTGCTGTAAAAGGTTGTGAGGAAATCTTAACAAATGAAGATGAAAGTTATAATTATATTTGTTGTGCCATAGGAACTGGAGGCACAATATCTGGGATTATCAATAGTTCGACTTCAAGTCAAAAAGTTTTAGGATTTCCATCATTGAAAGGTGATTTTATAAAAAAAGATATTCGTAAATTTGCAAAAAAGGAAGATTGGGACATAATTTCTGATTATCATTTTGGTGGATACGGAAAGGTTTCAGATGATTTGATTGAATTTATTAATGATTTTTACAAAAAATATTCCATCCCATTAGATCCAATTTATACTGGAAAAATGGTTTTTGGCGTTATAGATTTAATAACTAAAAATTATTTCCCTGAAGATTCAAAAATTCTACTAATTCATACAGGTGGAATTCAAGGTGTACAAGGAATGAATTTAAAATTGAGTAATAAAAACTTGCAAACTATTAATTTCAATGATTAAGAAAATAATTTTATTATGTTGTATTGGTTTTTTCATCGCTTGCGGTTCTAATAAGCCAGTCGTGAGAACATCTAAAAGTTCATCTCCATCTAAACCTATAGTTAGAACAGTTAGAAAACCTGTTGAAAAACCTAGTAATCCTGTTAGTACAAATTCTGAAAATAGCACAAATACAACTGCTAAAAATGATGAATCAACTCAAATTTTGGAAGCTACAACTCGAGTTAAAGTTACCACAGCATTGGTTTTAGAATATATTGAAAAATATAAAGAAATTGCCAAGAAAGACATGAAAGAATACGGAATTCCTGCAAGTATTACATTAGGTCAAGGAATTTTAGAATCAGGAGCCGGTACTGGACCATTGAGTGCTCAGGCAAATAATCATTTCGGAATTAAATGTCACAAAGAATGGACTGGACCAAGTGTAAAATATGACGATGACGAAGCACAAGAATGTTTCAGAAAATACAATAATCCAGACGAATCTTATCGAGATCATTCCTTGTTTTTAGTTACAAGAGAGCGTTATTCTAATCTATTTAAACTTGATAAAAACGATTATGTTGGCTGGAGTAAAGGTTTGAAAAATGCTGGTTACGCAACCGATCCAAATTATCCAACAAAATTGATAGGACTAATTGAAAGATACCAATTGCAAAAATATGATGCTGAGGTGTTGGGAATAAATTATGCTCCAAACAATGTCGCATCAATTGATAAATCCAAAGACATTGTTTCAACAAATATTGATTTACATCAAGTAATCAAAGGTGATACATTGTATTCAATATCAAAACGATATAACATTTCTATCGATGATTTGAAAAAGAAAAATAATATTTCTGATACTGGAATTTCTATTGGTCAAAAGTTGATTGTAAAATAGTTTACTACAAATAAAATAAAAACAATGCTATATAAAAGAAGCAGTCAGTTATTTGCTGATGCAGAAAAAGTGATTCCTGGAGGTGTAAATTCGCCTGTAAGGGCTTTTAAAGGTGTTGGTGGAACACCTATTTTTGTAAAAAGTGCCAAAGGTGCTTATTTATATGATGAAGACGGAAACCAATTGATTGATTATATTAATTCTTGGGGTCCAATGATTTTAGGTCATGCTTTTCAACCAGTTATAGATGCAATAACAGAAAGAGCTAAGTTAGGAACCTCTTTTGGAATGCCAACAGAATTAGAAACTAAAATAGCTGAATTAGCAGTTTCAATGGTTCCAAATATTGATAAAATTCGTTTTGTGAATTCTGGAACGGAAGCTTGTATGAGCGCTATCAGATTGGCTCGCGGATTTACAGGAAGAGATAAAATAATAAAATTTGCTGGATGTTACCATGGTCATTCCGATTCTTTTTTAATTCAAGCTGGAAGTGGTCTTAGTACTTTTGGAACTCCAAACTCACCTGGTGTAACACAAGGCACAGCCAAAGACACTTTATTAGCTAATTATAACGATATTGAAAACGTAAAAGCATTATTTGAAGCAAATAAAAATGAAATTGCGGCAATTATCATAGAACCAGTCGCTGGTAATATGGGATGTATTCCTCCTGTTAAAGGATTTCTAGAAGATTTAAGACAAGTATGTTCAGATAATAATACACTACTCATATTTGATGAAGTAATGACTGGATTTCGATTAGCTAAAGGTGGTGCTCAAGAACTTTATAATATTCAAGCTGACATAGTTTGTTTTGGAAAAGTTATTGGTGGAGGATTACCAGTAGGAGCCTTTGCTGCAAAAAATGAAATAATGAATTATTTAGCACCAATTGGTCCAGTTTATCAAGCTGGAACTTTGTCAGGAAATCCGTTAGCAATGGCTGCTGGTTTAGCAATGTTGGAAGCTTTAAATCAAGATGCTGAAATTTTCAAAAGATTAGATGAAAAGACAGCCTATTTAGAAAACGGAATCAGAAAAGTACTCTCAAATAATAATGTAGAATTTACTGTAAATAGAGTTGGTTCGATGATTTCAGTTCATTTTGATAAAGGTGCAGTAGTTGATTTCAAAACAGCAAAAAATGGAGATAATGAAACCTTTAAGAAATTCTTTCATGGTCTGTTAAATCAAGGTGTTTATATAGCACCATCTGCTTATGAAACGTGGTTTATAACAGACGCTTTAACTTATCAAGATTTAGATTATACTATTTATGTAATTGATAAAGTATCAAATGATTTGTAACAAAAAAAGCTTCACAATTTGTGAAGCTTTTTTTTTTAGGTAATATTAAAATTATCTTTTTAATCTTTCAAACATTGCTTTGTTAGATTCAAGAATAGACATTTGTTTTTCACTTAATGTCGCTCTAATTTTAGCATCCATCACTTTTTCAAGTTCTGCTTTTCCTTCTGCAGTTAAACTTCTATCTTCAAGAATTATATATTTTCTTTCAAACAATCTATAAAAGTCTTCAATTTGATTGTCTTTTAAACCTACTAATTCAGCAAGCTCAACAGCATCTTTCTTTGCAGCTTCTTGCGAAGTTAGTCTTTTTTCTTGAGCATTAGCGCTTAGAGTAAAAGCACAAACTAAAGCGAAAATAAAAAATATTTTTTTCATGTTTTTTTAAATTATTTGACGTCAATTATATTCAAAAATAATTCATTTAAATGAAAACACAAAATTTATTTTAGTTATCTTCTACTTTTTGACCTCTTTTCTTTTTGTCTTTCATTTTTTCAATCACTTTTTCTTTGCGATCTTCACGTTTTTGGTCCCATTTTGTGTACTGTTCAGCAGTAAGAATTTTTTTCATTTCAGCTTTCAATGCTTCTTGTTCTTTTTGCATTTCAGCTTTTCTTGCGGCCATTTCTTCTTTTGAAGGTCTTGCTTGTTGAGCACGTTCTTCTTTTAAAGCTTTCATTTCGGCTCTTTTTGCTTCCCTTTTTTCAGCTTGTTTAGCCATTAAAGCCTTTACTTCTTGTGCTTGTTTCTCGTTTAAAGATAAGTCAGTAGTTAATTTTTTTACATGCAATTCAACTCGTTCTTCAGTTGATAATTGTTCTTTTCTTTCTCCTCTTTTTCCTTGGGCAAATGTTGTAAATCCTACAACTAGTAGTGCTAATAAAAATGCTTTTTTCATGATGTGTTTTTTAATTGTTATAGCTATAAGACTATACTACTTTCAAAAGGTTTATTCATTAACAAATATTTAGTAAAAAAATATTGTTAGCCTTTATAAATCTATAATCATGGTTGTATATTTGCAAAGTGAAAAAAATTATAATCATAGTAATTCTTGCTATATTTCTAAAACCAATTCTTCCGGTTATAGATTATGTTATTAATTATGATTATATCTCAAAAGTTCTTTGTGAAAACAAAGCTAAGCCAGAACTAAAATGTAATGGTAAATGTCATTTGATGAAAGAATTGGCTAAAGCATCTGAAGACGAAAAACCAATTAATTCAGATAAAAAAGACAATTCTAAACACGAAATTGAATTGCTTTATTGCAACGAATTTTCCGAAATTAATTTTAGACAAATTTATTTTCATAATAAAACTTCTGTTGGAGACAACTATGCCAACTTATACTTTCATACGGTAAGTTGCTCCGTTTTTCATCCGCCTACAATAATTACTTAAATTTTATCGTGTGTCAGTTCAGAATCATTGAATTGACAGGATTTCTATGTCCAAATTGTTTTGAAGAGAACTCTTTTCAAGACCAATTATTCTATAAATTTTAATTAATAAAAACACAAAATGAAATTTCAATTAAAAAATATTTTAGCTGTTATGGCTATGGCTTTAGCATTCACTTCATGTTCAAACGATGATGATAACAATGATACTGTAACTGGTCAAGGAAGCTTGAAGTTAGAGTTTGACAATGTTTATGGTTCCGCAGATTTTGCAGCAAATACAGCCTACACAAACTCAAATGGTGAAGTTATTAAAGCAAATAAAGTCAAATATATAGTAAGTAATATTGTATTAACAAAAGTTGATGGTACAACCTATACGGTGCCAAAAGCGGAAAGTTATTTTATCATTGATGAATTAACTCCAGCCTCTACTTTATTAACAATTCCTAATATTCCTGCAGGAAATTATAAGAGCATTTCTTACGGAATTGGCGTAGATAAGGCTCAATTTGATTTAGGAGCGACTGGTCAAGGTAATTTTCTAACTACTGCCCAAAATGCAGGTATGATGTGGTCTTGGAGTGCTGGTTATAAATTTGTTGCCTTCGAAGGAACTTTCACTTCTTCTACAGTAACTACTGATACTAATTTTAAACTTCACACAGGTCAAACAGGTACAGATTACAATTACGCTACAATTTCAATGAACTTCCCTGATAATGCATTGGTTAGAACGAATATAACTCCTCAAGTGCATATTATGGCAGATTTAAAACATTTATTAGATGGAACTAATAAGATAAATTTATCTGAAGGTGCTACAATTATGGGAGGTTCAAAATTAGCTTTAGCTACAGCTAATTTGGCTAATATGTTTGAAGTTCATCATGTTCACAACGACTAAATAATTATAAAAGCTGTTAGCATGATACAGTTAACAGCTTTTTTTAAAACCTTATTAAAATGAAAACAAAAATTTTATTGTTGCTCATTTTTCCTATTCTTTGGAGTTGCTCTTCTGACGATTCTGATGAATATCAAAATATACCTGTAGATTTTCAAATACCAAGTAATTTTCCTGCCGCTAATTATAATTTTGCTAATAATCCTTTAACAGAAAAAGGATTTGAATTGGGGAAAAAACTATTTTATGACGGTCGATTATCCTCAGATGGGATAGTTTCTTGTGGTTTTTGTCATATTCAAGAAAATGCTTTTACGCATCATGGCCATACTTTTAGCCATGGAGTAGGTAATGCTATAGGAACAAGAAATGCTCCGCCAATTCAAAATATGGTTTTTCAAACTACTTTTATGTGGGATGGAGCGACGACACATTTAGATTTGCAACCTATAATCCCTCTCACAAGCGAAATTGAAATGCATGGAAATTTTGAGAATGCAATCAACATGATGAAAAATGATGCAACTTATAAAAATTTATATAAGCAAGCTTTTTCAAATGGTGAGATTAATTCTGAAAATATGTTGAAAGCATTAGCTCAATTTCAAATTCTGTTAGTTTCTTCCAATTCTAGATTTGATAAATATAGAAGAAATGAACAAGGAGGAAATTTAACAGCAAATGAATTGGATGGATATGCTATTTTTAATCAAAAATGTGCTTCTTGTCATGCTACAGATATTTTTACAGACAATTCATTTAGAAATAATGGTTTGCCAGTAAATCCCTCTATTAATGATATGGGTAGATATAGAGTTACAGAACTTCCACAGGACATGCATAAATTTAAAGTGCCAAGTTTAAGAAATATTGAAAAAACAGCTCCTTATATGCACGACGGAAGATTTTTTACACTAGAAGCTGTTTTAGATCATTATTCTTCAGGTGTTGTTAATTCAACAACTTTAGATACTAGTTTAAATAATTCAGGTGTTTTAGGAATTTCTTTATCTTCAAGTGAGAAAACTAAGCTTATTGCTTTCTTAAAGACATTAACTGATAATGAGTTTTTAACGAATCCTAAATTTGCAGAATACTAACATTATGAAAAAATATATTTTACTTTTAGTTTTATCTATACAATTTAGTTTCGCAATTACTAAAGATACTATACCAATAAGTTACAACTATTCTAAATTTAGCAGTTTTATTAAAGTTGATGACGATTGTGACGCATGTGGTTGCTCGGCAAGTGGAGGTAGTATGGGTTTTTCTTCTATGTTAAATTCCAATTTTGTTGGAATTAGATATTTCAACCAAAGTTATAAAAGTACTACTGGTTTATATAGTAACTCGCCTTGGTATGATGAGAATTTCAATACAATTCAAGTTTGGGCAAGAATTCCAATTGTTAAAAAAGTACAAGTTTCAGCTTTAATTCCTTATCATTTTCACAATAGAGAAACTGCTTTAGGAAGTGATGAAATTTCTGGATTGGGAGATGTTACTCTTTTAGGAATGTATGATTTATATCAAACACATAAAGATAGCACAGTTTTTATTCATAAACTTCAAATTGGTGGTGGATTGAAAATTCCAGTTGGAAAATTTGACGAGACTAATAACGGAAGTGTTAATCCAAGTTATCAAGTTGGAACTGGGGCATGGGATTATCTTATAGCTACAGAGTATGTTATAAAAAGAAAAAAATTCGGATTGAATTCAATGTTGAACTATGTGATAAAAACGGAGAATCAAAAAAATTATCGTTTCGGAAATCAGTTTAATTATGCGTCAACATTGTTTTGGGTATATGAAACTTCAAAGGTTTCAGTTGTTCCACAATTGGGAATAGCTGGTGAAGTTTTTGAAACTAATTATCAACATAATCAAAAAGTTAGAAATACTTCTGGCGATATTTTTATGGGTAAATTTGGATTTGAAATGGGTAAAAAGAAATTTTCATTTGGAGCAAATATTATGCTACCTATAAACCAAAACCTTACAGGAGGTAACGTTGTTGCCAATCATCGTTGGAGTGTAAATCTCAACTATAGTTTATAAAAAAAAATAGGCGATTCAATTGAATCGCCTATTTTTTTATTATTATAATATTATTTGCTAGAAAACTGAGTTAATCTGTTGAATAATTCTTTATCTTTCTTTAGTGCTTCAATTTGTTCCTCATCGAAAGCACTTAATAATTTTAAAGTATATCTTTCAAAAACTGCTTGTTTTTCTTCTTGAGTTTTAGAATTATTTACGTCATCTTTTCTCATTTGTAAAAGATTTACTAAATCCATTTTTAAACCCTCTTCCATTTTTACTGACTTTGACATCAAATTAATATCCTCAATAATAATTTCTTTTACACTTTTTTCATTTGTGTTCGGAGTTGAAAATGTTTTTGCTTCTTGAGCATTTGCATTAAAACTAAATGCTAAAAACAAGGTGAATATTGCGATAATTCTTTTCATAATCTTCTTTAAATTAATTTGTTGAAAAGCGAATTTAATAAATTTTTTTAAAAATCAATACAAATGATAAAAAAAATTATGATTTCAGTTCAACTGTTTTGTTTTCACCATCCACAATAACTTTTGTTAAACCATGTTTTGCTAATCCTTTCATGGCAGCATCCCATTTTTTTCCACTTAATGCAGATTTCTCTTTTAGTTGAGCTAATGGTTGATTATTTTCAACTTTTAAAAGCTCAATAATGAACTTTTCGTCTTCAGTCAATTCCAATTGCTTTTTCTCTGGTCGCATTTGAGGAAAGAAAAGCACTTCTTGAATTGAAAGATTATTTGTTAAAAACATAATTAATCGATCCATTCCAATTCCCAATCCAGAAGTTGGTGGCATTCCGTATTCTAAAGCTCTTAAAAAGTCTTCATCTATAATTCCGTTAGCTTCATCATCACCTTTTTCACTTAAAGCCATTTGTGCTTCAAAACGTTCACGTTGATCAATTGGATCATTTAATTCTGAATATGCATTTGCTATTTCTTTACCACAAACCATCAACTCGAAGCGTTCTGTTAATTCAGGATTATCTCTGTGTGATTTACACAATGGTGACATTTCTTTTGGGTAATCAGTAATGAAAGTAGGTTGAATGAAATTTCCTTCACATTTTGCTCCAAAAATCTCATCAATTAATTTTCCTTTACCCATTGTTGCATCAACCTCAATTCCCATTGATTTTGCAGCTTCAAAAAGTTCTGCTTCCGTTTTACCAGAAATATCAAAACCTGTAAAGTTTTTAATGGCATCGGTCATAGTAACCCTAGCATAAGGTGCTTTGAAGCTTACTTTATGTTCGCCAAAAGTTGCATCAGTTGTTCCATTTACCTCATTTGCACAATATTCTAATAAATTTTCTGTAAACTCCATCATCCAGTTGTAGTCTTTGTAAGCTACATAGATTTCCATTGCTGTAAATTCAGGATTGTGCGTTCTATCCATTCCTTCATTTCTGAAGTTTTTTGAGAATTCATAAACACCATCGAAACCACCAACAATCAATCTTTTCAGATATAATTCATTAGCAATTCTTAAATATAATGGAATATCCAAAGCATTATGATGTGAAATAAAAGGTCTTGCCGCAGCACCACCAGGAATTGCTTGTAAAATGGGCGTTTCAACTTCCATATAACCTGCGTTATTGAAAAAGTTTCTCATAGCAGTAAAAAGTTTCGTTCTTTTTACAAAAACTTCTTTCACATTTGGGTTTACAACCAAGTCAACATAACGCATTCTGTAACGTAATTCAGCATCATTAAAGGCATCGTGTACTTTTCCATCTTCATCAACTTTTGGCAAAGGCAACGGACGTAAAGTTTTACTCAAGAATGTAAAATTATCAACTCTAATACATTGAGCACCAACTTTAGTCATGAATAATTCTCCTTCAATACCAATAAAATCACCTAAATCGGTCAATTTTTTAAAAACCTGATTGTAAAGCGTTTTGTCTTCTCCTTCACAAATTACATCTCTATTAAAATACAATTGAATTCTGCCATCGCTATCTTGTAATTCAGCAAAACAAGCTTTTCCTTGATCTCGAACACTCATCAATCGTCCAGCAACATTAACCTTCTTACCTTCTTCAAAATTTTCCTTCACCTGTTTAGAAGTAGTGTTTACTGGATATAAATCCGCAGGATAAGGGTTAATTCCAAGAGTGCGTAGAGCATCAAGTTTTTCTCGTCTAATGATTTCTTGTTCTGAAAGTTGCATATAATTGTATTTAAGCGTGCAAAGATAGGTATTAGTTAGAAAGTTTCAAAACAACAATTTTCAATTTTATTTTTATAACTAAGGAATGGTTTGGGCTTTATTAACAACTCTTTTTCCAGCTGTACTTTTCATCTTTTTTCTCGAACAGCTAGAAAAAAGTATACTATTTCTGTCAGGTCTAAATTGCAAACTTTTTATATATTTGTAAAATAAAATAGACAAAAAAATGAGATATATTAAACTCCTTTTCGCATTGCTTCTTACGTTAAGTTTAACAAGTTGTACCATAACAGAAAAAATGATTATTAATGATAATGGTTCGGGTAAATTCGCTTATGACATAGACGGTACCAAAATGATGTCTATGATGGGTAGCGCATTTAAAGGTGATGATAAAGAAGATACTAAAAAGAATAAAAAAGAAACAGTAAGTAGAAAAAACAAAAAAGTAATTGATAGTACTTTTACTTTCAAAGAAATGTTTGCGAGTAAACAAGATAGTATTTCTAAATTATCTCCAGAAGAACAAGCCAAAATTAAAAAAATGGAACGCTTTAGTGTGAGAACCATTATTGATGAGGAAAAAGGAATAATGAATTATAGCATGTTTACAGATTTCAATTCAATTTCTGAACTTCAAGATGTAATGTCTCCAGTTGAATCAATGAAATCAATTTCTCCTACAGGTCAAAAATCGGGTGGAATGGGAATGGCTCCAGATGCTTTAGAAGATAATTCTTCTACAAGTTTCTTTTATGATGGAAAAACATTCAAAAAGACTGTAGCTAAAATTGAAAAGAAAAAAGAGGTTACTGAAGAGGTAGAAGAAGGTTCAGAGGATGATGTTGCTAATAAAATGAAAGAATCTTTAGATATGTTTTACGACCAATCTAATTTCAAAGTAGTATATCAATTTCCTAAAGCAGTAAAAAAGATTTCTATAGAAAATGCACTTTACAGCGAAGATAGAAAAACAATTACCATAGAATATCCATTAAAAGATTATATGGAAAATCCAGACAAACTTAATTTTGAAGTGATTTTTGAATAATGAATAAAAAAATAAAGCTTCAAGATTTAGGTACAAAAGATTATAAAGAAACTTGGGATTATCAAGAAGAACTTTTTAAAGGAATTGTTGATGTAAAAATTCAAAATAGAAAAGAAAATACTTTGGTTGAAACGCCAAATTATTTTTTGTTTGTAGAACATCCTCATGTATATACATTAGGTAAAAGCGGAGATATTTCTAATTTACTTTTATCAGAAAAACAACTTCAAGATAAAGGAGCAACTTTTTATAAAATAAATAGAGGCGGAGATATTACCTATCATGGTCCAGGCCAAATAGTAGGATATCCAATTTTAGATTTAGAAAATTTTTTTACCGATATTCATAAGTATTTACGATTTCTCGAAGAAGTAATTATTTTAACTTTAGCTGAATACAATATTACCAGCACAAGGAGCGAAGGTGAAACAGGTGTATGGCTAGATGTTGGAACACCATTTGCAAGAAAAATTTGCGCTATGGGTGTTCGAGCAAGTCGTTGGGTAACCATGCATGGTTTTGCCCTAAATGTAAATGCCAATTTAGGATATTTCGACAATATCATTCCATGTGGTATAAAAGGAAAAGCTGTTACATCATTACAAGTTGAACTTGGTGTCGAAAGTGTTAATGAAGAAGAAGTAAAAGAAAAAATTCAAAAACATTTCTCAAAATTATTTGAATCAGAATACTGCTAATTCAAAATCCTAAATCCATAATCCTAAATCAAAAATCAAAAGAGAGTTGTTCTGGCAACAATCTAAAGCTCATTCTGTGATATTTAGTTGTGCCATATTTTCTTATGGCTTCTCTGTGTTCTTTAGTTGGATAACCTTTATTTTGTTTCCAATTATACATTGGAAATTCTTCGTGTATTTTATCCATATATTCATCTCTGTAAGTTTTTGCTAAAACCGAAGCCGCTGCAATACTCATATATTTAGAATCACCTTTTATAATAGTGCTATATGGGATTTTATTGATAGGTTTAAATCTATTTCCGTCTACGATAATATAATTAGGTATAGGATTTAATTTAATAATACATTCTTGCATGGCTTTTATAGACGCGTTCAAGATGTTTATTTCGTCAATGATTATCGGCTCCAAATGAGTGACAGCATAAGATATTGCTTTTTCTTCTATAATTGGTTTTAATTTTTCTCTAACCTTTTCAGATAATTGCTTTGAGTCATTTAATAAATCTAATTGAAAGTCTTCAGGGAGAATAATTGCAGCAGCAGTTACGGGTCCTGCTAAACAACCTCTTCCAGCTTCGTCAGTACCGCACTCATAAGGTAATTCGGAATATCTTAAACTTAACATAAAATTAATTTTGATAAAAATACAAATTTTAACGCAACCTTTTGAATAATTCTGCATCATAGTAATGTGTTGCAACCACAATGTTAGTAAACCGCTTAAAAAATTTAACAAAAATAAATTGTAATATTCCGAAGTATTATTTGTTTATTTAAGAAATTATTAAGAAGTTTGCGGAATAACTAACTCAAATAAATTTAATATGAGATCGAAGTTCAAATGGATTTTTACGCTATTATTAGCGTTATCAATGCAGTTTTCGTTTGCACAAGAGAAAACTGTAACAGGTACAATTACCGATGGTAAGTTACCTTTACCTGGTGCTAATGTTGTTATTAAAGGAACAACTAAAGGAGTGTCAACTGATATGGATGGAAAATTTTCTATCAAAGCAAAAGCAGGTGACGTTCTAGAAGTTTCTTCAATTGGTTTTGATACCAAAACATTAACAGTAGGTGCTGCAAACAACTACAAAGTAACTTTAAGTGAAAGTGCAATCATCATGAAAGAGGTTGTAATTGGAGCTATGGGTATTAAAAGACCTAAAGATGCTGTTGTTGCTGCTCAAAAACAAATTGGTGCTAAAGAGTTAACTCAGGCAGCTAACCCTAACGCGATTCAATCGTTGACAGGTAAAGTTTCTGGTTTACAAATTAACACTACTGGTAATGGTGTGAATGCTGACACTAGAATTCTTCTTAGAGGTAACAGATCTATCACTGGTGATAACCAAGCTATGGTTGTTATTGATGGTGCAGTTTCTTCTTCTTCAGTTTTAGGTCAATTGCCTCCAGATGTAATTGAAAATGTAAACGTTATCAAAGGTGCTCAAGGTGCTGCATTGTATGGAGCTCAAGGGGTTAATGGTGTAATTATTGTTACAACTAAAAAAGGAACTAGTAAAGATAAATTTACTTTTGGATTCAACTCTTCAGTTGATTTTGAAAACATTAGTTTCGTTCCACAAGTTCAACAAGAGTATGGTCAAGGATGGGCTACAGATCCTGGTTTTGCAGGTCCTGGAGTTATTCCTACTAACGTACCTTTTGAAAATGGTTCTTGGGGTCCTGCATATAGTAATACTGCAGTTGGTCCATTAGTTCCAACAGGTTTACCACAAGCTGATGGAAATTTCTTAATGACAGAATGGAAACCAATTAAAGACAACATCAAACAATTCTTTCAAACTGGTACAATCTATCAAACAGGTTTCAACTTTAATGTTGGAGGTCCAGAATCTTATGCGTTCTTGTCTATTAACAGACAAACAACAGATTTCGTTGTAGATAGAGATAAATTAGTAAGAAATTCATTCTTGTTCAAAGCTGGAAAAAAAGTTGGTAAATTTAGCATTGATGGTAATGTTAACTACATAACTCAAAGAACTTCTGAAACAAATGATAATTTATTTGATGATTTGATTCAAACTGCTTCTACAGTTCCTGTAGGTAAATTTGGTGATTTAGGTGGTTTAAACCAACACCACTGGACAGTTTATGCAACTTCTCCTTACTGGACTATAAAAAATGAAAGAAACAATAACAGAGCTGATACTTTTAATGGAGTTCTTAACTTAGGTTATGAGTTTAATAAAAACATTAGTGTAAGTTATTTAGCTAACGTTCAGATGAGAAATACTGATAATCAACAGTATAGAAATGCTTTTGATGATGAAATCAATACACTTTATAATTTTGGTGCTTATGATTATTATGGAGTTACATCTGAAACCTATTCTGATTTATTAGGTGGTGGTGGAGCTGGTGCTATTACATCTTACTTTTTTGCAAATCAGTCTTCTACTAGAAATATCTATGGAGATTTGTTAGTAAACTTTAATTATGATTTAACTAAAGATTTAAATCTTAAATTTAATATTGGTAACAATATTCAAGATAGAATGTTTAGAGAAACATCACAAGGTGGTGAAAATTTAGATGTTGATGGTTTTTATCATATTTCTAATGTCTTGAATCCTTACAACCCAACAGCATTAAGAAATTCAGGATTTAATAATCGTATGATTAGAACAAGACGTATTGCTGGTTTTGCAAATGCAGATTTAGCTTACAAAGATTACTTGTTTTTAAATGCTACTGGTAGAGTTGAACAATTTTCAGCTGTAAAAGATTCATATTTTTATCCATCTGTAGGGGTTTCATTTATCCCAACAAAAGCTTTTGAAAGCTTAAGAGGTAATAAAGTGTTAAATTATGCTAAATTAAATGCTTCTTATACATCTGTAGGTAATACATCAGCTGTAGCAGCTTATGATACAAATGAATTAACAACTATTCCTCTTGGTTTCCCATTTGGTAATTTGTCAGCTTTAGGTTTTGATAACACAGCTACATCTCCAAATATTAAACCAGAGTTCGTTAATACTTTTGAAGTTGGTGCACAATTTGGATTCTTCAATGATAGAATTACATTAGAAGGTTCTTACTATGTTGCAAACACTAAAGATTTGATCACAAGAGCTACTGCTTCTTCAGCTTCTGGTCTTGCTAATGAATTAAGAAACGTTGGTGAATTAGAAAATAAAGGTTTTGAAATTGACTTAGGTTTAGTGCCTATTAAAACAGCTAATTTCAGATGGGATGTAAGAACTAATTTCTCTTCTTACAAAACAAAAATTATTAAATTAGCTGATGGTGCTACAAGTGTTAACTTGCAACAACCTTTTGCACAGTTTGGTATTTTTGCAGAAGTAGGTGAAGAATTTCCTTTAATCAAAGGTACAACTTTTGTAAGAGATGCAAATGGAAACGTTATTGTTGATGCAAATGGTAATCCAACTAGAAATTCTACATTTACTAAATTAGGTAAAGGTGTGCCAGATTATATCATTGGATTAACAAATTCATTTGAATACAAAGGATTGAAATTAACAATGGTTGCTGATTTTAGAACAGGTGCTTCTACTTGGTCTGAGGCTAAAAACTTATTGTATTTTACAGGAGGTGATTTAGATACAGCTGGATTTGACAGAACACAAGGTTACGTTATTCCTGGAAGTGTAACAGCTACTGGTGCTGCTAATACTGTTCCAACTAATAACGATGCTAGCTATGCAGGAGTTTTAAATTATTTTACTTCTGTTCATAGACAAGTTGGAGAAACAAGCGTAATTGATGCTGCTGCTCTTAAAATTAGAGAGTTGTCATTAAGCTATGCTTTACCAAAAAAATTAATTGAAAAAACAGGTTTAGAATCGTTTAGAGTTGGTGTTAACGCAAGAAATCCATTTATTTTCTTAGCAGATGGTACACTTATCAAAGCTAAAAATGGTCTTGAAAACAACAGTTATGGTGATCCTGAAGCATCTAATACAACAGGAAACGCACAAGGATATATGAACATTGGACAATATCCAACAACTAGAACTTTAGGTTTTACTGTTAATTTAACTTTTTAAAAAAAGATTATGAAAAGAATTAAAATTTTAATGCCGATATTGGCTTTAGCCTTTTTCTCGTGCGATGACTATTTAGATATAAATAGTCCTAGTCCTAACGATTTAGCTTTTGCTGATGCTAAGCCAAGTAAACTATTACCTGGTGCTCAAGTATCAACTTATAGAGTACAAGCTACTACTATGAATCAGTTAGGTAATGTTTTTATGAACTCTTGGACAAGAAACGTTCAATCATTTGGTAACGGATACGATAGAGAGTTACAATTACAAATTGATAACGGTTTCTATACTGGTATTTGGGATGGATTGTTCAGAAATTTAAAGAATTTTGACGCAATCATTAAGTATCCAAATTCTGATGGAAAATATGATTTATATATAGCAGCAGCTAAAATTTGTAAAGCTCACTATATGCAAGAAATCGTAGATTTATATGGTGATGCTCCATATTCTCAAGCATGGGCTGGTGGTGCTAACACAACTCCTGCATATGATGATGATTATGCTATTTATCAAGCTTTAATTGCTGAATTAGAAGACGCAAGAGATTTAATTACTAATGCTGATCTTTCTGTTGCTGAAGACATTGCTCCTTATGATACAATGTTAGCAGGTGATATGGCTAAATGGACTGAATTTGCAAACACATTGCAATTAAGATTCTGTTTACGTATGTCTGAAGTTACTGGTGCTAAAGCTACATTTAGAGATACTAAATTAGCTGAAATTGCTGCTGGTCCATTTTTATCAGATAATGTAAGCATCAATCCTGGTTTCTCTGCTGCATCTAATGATAACATGAATCCTGAATTCAATTTTTATGAGTATGATGCTGCTGGTAACTTAGCGCAAAATAGAACTTTCAAAACAATGTCAGGTCACGCATACAAATCATTACAATCGTATGCTACAACTAATTATCCTGCTGCTGGTTCACAAGAAATTATTGCTGGTTCAGGTGTTTTCTATCCTAACGTTACAGATCCACGTTCTGCAAGATTGTTTACTGGTGCTCCATCTAATCCTAGAAGAGCTGTTAATCAAGGTAGTTCTCTAGTTGATGTTGGTGCTCCAACAACTACTTTCCCAGGTTTACCATGTAGATTTGGTTTAGGTAACTATAATGCTTATGGAACAACTCATGCTGGTGCTACTATTGCTGACTATGCTACAACTGATGGTTTTGTTATGACATATTCTGAGTCTTGTTTCTTACAAGCTGAAGCTGCTCTTAGATATCCTGCTTTATTCTCAGGTGGTTCTACTTGGTTTAACGCTGGTATTCAAGACAGTATGGATATGAAATTTGTTGCAGCTGGTTCATATATTGCTACAATGAATGGTAATGGTACAACTACTGGTAAACCAAACTTTGGTTGGACAGGTACTGATGCTCAAAAATTGCATGCAATTATGTATCAAAAATGGGTTGCTTTAATGGGTGTTAACAATTCTATTCAATCATACATTGATTACACTAGAACAGGTTATCCATTAACTCCGCTTTCTACTAATGCAGTTCAAACTCGTAAACCATATAGATTAATCTATCCAGTTTCTGAGTATGTAGCAAATAGTGCTAACGTTCCTGCAATGTCTACTTCAGAAATTTTTACTGTCAATAGTAAAACTCCTTTCTGGGTAGCAGGTGCGCCTAACTAAGAAATATCTTAAGTTAATACACTTATATTATAGTAAAGACCGTCATTTATTGGCGGTCTTTTTTTTGCTTTATATTATGATTTTCAATTAGTATAGTTTATAAACAATTGTCTATTTTTGTTGCTTTGTATTTACTATGAGAAGATTATATTTTTTATTGTTGTTTATTCCATGCTTACTTTTATCTCAAGAGAAAGGAAAAGAGGAGAAGCGTAAAAGTTTGGTAAAAACTGCTGAGCAGAAAGCAAAAGAGCAAGCAAGAAAAGCGCCAATTACTTCATATAAAATTATTTCTATTGATAGAGATACTACTTTTGTGGACACCACTCTTGCAATTAAAAAAGAGTATGATTATAATTATTTAAGAAGAGATATTTTTGGTTTGATGCCATTTCCTAATGAAGGACAAACATACAATACCTTAGATTTTGGAATAACCAAATTTAATGCATATCCTGAATTTGGTTTCAAAGCCAAACATTTTAATTATTTAGAAGTAGACGATATTAAGTATTATTCTGTTGCAACACCATTAACTGAACTTTATTTTAAAACTGTAATGGAGCAAGGACAAAATGTTGATGCTTTAATAACTTTAAATACTTCTGAACGATTTAATTTTTCAATAGCTTTTAAAGGATTAAGATCTTTAGGGAAATATATTAATCAACTTACAAGCGCAGGAAATTTTAGATTTACTTCAAGTTATTTCACTAAAAATAAAAAGTATTATGCAAATTTCCATTTCACAGGTCAAGATTTACTGAATGGCGAAAATGGAGGTTTGACAATTCCTTTAGATTTTGAAAGTGAAGATGATGCCTTTAAAAATAGACCACGTTTGCAAGTTTTTCTCTCTGACGCAAAGTCTTTCTTAAAAGGTAAACGACTTTTTTTAGACCATAGTTTCAGAATAAATTCAAAAGATGCAAACAATAATTTATTTATAACACATCAACTTAATTACGAACATAAATTTTTTGAATATAATCAAGCAAGTTTAAACTCTGAAATTGGAACAGGTACTGGTGTTTTCAAACGCTTTGGTGATGTTCCTTCCGCAGCCTATACAAAAATAAACGATCATACAAGATATGATAGATTATATAATAAGGTTGGAGCGATTTATGAGAACAAAACGCTTGGAAAGTTTCAGTTCTTTATAGAAAATTTTAATTATAAGTATTTTTATAGTTTAGTGCAAATTGTTGGAAGTGTAACTTTTCCTAACCAATTGAAGGCAACTATTAACTCTATTGGAGGTCAATACGAATACAGAAAGAATAAATGGAATGGGAAGGCAATGCTGTCCAATTCAATTTCAACTCAAGCTTTCAGAAATTTTGACGCCAATTTAGATTACCAAATAAATGATAAAAATAAAGTTTCCTTTCAATATCAAAATATAAGTAAGCTTCCTAATCTTAATTACATACTCAATCAAAGTACTTACGTCAATTATAATTGGTTAAATAATTTCAAAAACGAAAAAATCAATAATATAGTAGTAAATGCCAATACGCAATGGATTAATGCTACTGCACAATTCACAACACTTAATGATTATCTTTACTTTCAAGATGTACAACAAGTAGCAAACCTGCAACTAGTAACGCCTCATCAATATTCTGGAACCATTAATTATCTTTCGTTAAAAGCGGCAAAAGAGTTTAAATATAAAAAATGGGCTCTTGATAATACTTTTCTATATCAAAAAGTAACTCAAAAAGACACGATTCTAAATGTGCCTGAAGTGACTTTACGAAGTACCATTTATTTTTCAGATAATGTGTTCAAAAAAGCAATGTTTCTTCAAACAGGTATTACCATAAACTATTTTACAAAATATTACGCCAACGATTACAACCCAATTTTAGGTGAGTTTTTTGTGCAAAATGAAAAACAAATAGGAAATTTTCCAATGTTAGATTTCTTTGTAAATGCCAGAGTAAGACAAACCAGAATTTTTCTAAAAGCAGAGCATTTTAATTCAAGTTTTACAGGTAATACATATTATTCAGCACCCAACACACCATATCATGACTTCATGATTCGATTTGGTTTAGTTTGGAATTTCTTTCAATAGTTTTATTTAGAAACGAATCGCTTGCGAATTTTATGAAACCATATATTTTGTTTCAACATATTTTTTTGTTGCCTGAGGCACTCGAAGGTAACAAAAGAAATGTATTCCATTTTCTCTAAAATCAGGGTGTTGTAAAACGATTTTATTATCAATATCTTTGTTGCATCAAATTTAAATTATGAAATCGCTATTAAAAACAAGTTTGCGTAAGCAAACACCAATGATAAAAAAAGCGATACCATATGTTACCACTAAAAAATAGAATTTAAACATATGAATTATTCAGAAAATATATTAGGAACTATTGGTAATACGCCTTTAGTAAAACTAAACAAAGTAGTTGAAGGTATTGACGCCTTAGTACTTGCTAAAGTTGAAACTTTCAATCCAGGAAATTCTACAAAAGATAGAATGGCTCTAAAAATGATTGAAGATGCCGAAGCCGACGGAAGATTAAAACCAGGTGGAACTATAATCGAAGGAACTTCTGGAAATACTGGAATGGGATTAGCTCTTGCAGCAATTGTAAAAGGATACAAATGTATTTTTGTAATCACCGATAAGCAATCCAAAGAAAAAATGGATATTCTTCGTGCTGTTGGAGCAAAAGTTATCGTTTGTCCAACCGATGTTGAACCAACCGATGAACGTTCTTATTATTCTGTATCTAAAAGATTAGGAACTGAAATTCCAAATTCTTGGTACGTAAACCAATACGATAATCCATCGAATGCACAAGCTCATTACGAACAAACAGGTCCAGAAATTTGGGAACAAACTGACGGCAAAATTACCCATTTCGTAGTTGGTGTTGGAACAGGAGGAACAATTTCAGGAATTGGAAAATATTTAAAAGAGAAAAACCCAAATATCAAAATCTGGGGAATCGATACTTATGGTTCAGTTTTCAAAAAATACCACGAAACTGGAATATTTGACGAAAATGAAATCTATTCCTACATAACAGAAGGAATTGGTGAAGATATTCTTCCAAAAAACGTAGATTTCTCATTAATCGATGGGTTTACAAAGGTTACTGATAAAGATGCAGCTGTTTATACAAGAAAAATCGCTCTTGAAGAAGGAATTTTTGTTGGAAACTCAGCAGGCTCTTGTGTAAAAGGATTACATCAACTAAAAGAACATTTCAAACCAGAAGATGTTGTAGTTGTTTTGTTTCACGATTCAGGAAGTAGATATGTTGGTAAAATGTTCAACGACGATTGGATGCGTGAACGTGGTTTCTTAGACGAAGAAATTACAAAAGCCGAAGACGTTATTAAAGACCACATTGATAAATCTTTAATTATTGTTCGTACAGAAGAGTTAGTTTCTCATGCTATTGAAAGAATGAGAAAATTTAAAATTTCTCAAATTCCTGTAATAGACATTAATGGATTCGTTGGTTCAGTAGATGAATCAGATTTGTTTCAAAGCTACGTTTCAGATAAAAATGTTGCCGATAAACCCATCAAAGAAGTTATGGGAAAACCTTATCCAATTGTTAAACTAGGAACTCCAATTGAAGAAGTTTCCAAACTTTTTACAAAAGACAATCAAGCTGTTCTAGTAGATTTAGGAAATGGAAAACATCATATCATTACAAAATATGATATCATTGGTTCTATAAAATAGTAATTAATCAAACCTACAATGAAAGTTGTAGGTTTTTTTATTCTCCAATTAAAACACCACTAACGTTCCAAGCGCTAAAACTACTTCCTTCATTCGCACCTTGCGGAATTTTAACTTGCAAAGTATGATTCCCAGCTTTCAAATCACCCAAATCAATATAAACTGGATTGGTAACCATTCCCGGACACCAATTTGAACGACTATAGTCAGAAGAAGATAATCCGTTAGGAAAATTTCCAGAAGCCGGATTGTATAAACGATAAGAACCACAATCTTCTCGCCAAGGAGTAAAATGAAAAACTTCCTTTTCATTCAATAGTATGGTATTTTTCTTTGGCACAAATTCATCACCGTTTTCCCATCCACCATGACCTGTTGTGATATATCTAAGTCTTACATTTTTTAAATCTTTATCCAATTTAAAGTTCACAACCAAACCTTTATCAGCATTAAACATCGTTCCATATTCTTGCCCAGCCATTTCCATAACATTGGTAGTATTGAAAATCGATACTACATTAGAAGCTTTACTAACGCCATTATCCTCTGGATGAATAGTCAAATTAACACTTACTTTGTGGCCACCTTTATCATAATTTCCGATAAAAGTTCCAATATAGACTTCTTTATTATTTAAAGCCGCAGTCAATTCAGAAATATCCTGACGGTAACTTACTTTTTCTTCCCAAATTTTATCTTTTAATTGTAGCGAATTATATTGTTTAATTCCAAATGGTGTAAAAAAGCGCATCAATTCAATCAATGATGAATAATCATCAGTAGAAACAACGCCTTGATATTGTTTTCCATTTCCATTTTCATAGACTGGTAATGTTTTAGCGCCATTTTTCAATCCATCCAAAAAGGAAACTTTTTTATCCATAGGAATCATAAACACAGAACCGGTTCTGTCATAAGCATCGCCATTAGATTGCTCTGTTACATCAACAAAAACCTGACTTCCTCTAGCAATAGTTGGGATTTTTACTTTTCGTAAAATAATAGTTCCATTAGCAAATCTCAAAATACTATCATTTGATTTAGAAGCATCCGAAAAATTAATGATTTCATCTTTAAAAATTGAAATCGTCGTAAACCTACTTTTCCAAACTAAATCTCTGTAAGTTAATAAATCTATAGTCTTAGTTTCATCAACTTTCAAAGATGGAAATTGTTTCACTTTTTCAACTTTAGTGGCAGAAACAATAAAGTTTCCATTACGAACAGTTTCCAAAACCAAGCCCAAATTTTGACCAAGTAACGAAGGCGCACCTTTTACTTTTAAATCATTGGTATACCAAATTTCAATAGTATTTGAGTTAATAATGGTTTTCGCTTTTTTACAAGTATATCCTAATATTTTTTTAGTATCGCCAAGTAATTCAAAGGTTTGTTTACCAATAGAAGTACTGTCTTTTGTAGAAATTAATTTTGAACTATTCAATTGTGCTAATTGAAAATAATTCATTCCAGTAATTATAGTTTGCTCAAAAGGAAAAGTAGCTTTACTATTTTGAATCGATTCTGAGGAGATTAAAGAAGTGCTTTCATTTGAAAAAACCAAAATTGGATCTTGATTTTCAACCAAAGTTCCATTAGAAGTTCTAGTGTAAGTTATTTTATAATTCGTTTGACCAAATGAAAATGAGAAAAATAATAAAATGGTAAATATAAAAAGTGGTTTCATGATGTGTTGTTTGTTTTACAAATATATGTTTACAAATTTAATTTTCCGAAATTTGTGTAATTCAATTCAAAAAAGTACTTTAGTGCCTTCAAAGCCATACAGATACTATTTATGAAAGAAGATTTTCTACACTACATTTGGTTGTACAAGAAATTGGACTTTACCAATTTAAAAACCACAAACGAAGAAGTTATCACCATAATAAACTTCGGACAATACATTCAACAAGCAGGACCTGATTTTTTCAATGCTCAAGTAGTAATTGATAATCAAAAATGGGCTGGAAATATTGAAATTCATTTAAAATCCTCCGATTGGTATGTGCATCATCACGAAAAAGATGATAATTATAATAATGTCATTCTACACGTTGTTTGGGAAAATGACACGCCAATATTCAGAAAAGACAATTCAGAAATTCCTGTTTTGGAACTAAAAAAATATGTCTCCAAAGAAGAATTAAATAAATATCACGAACTCACTGCTCAAAAATCATGGATTTATTGCGAAAATCAAATTGAGAAAGTTCCAAGTTTTGTTTTCTCCAACTGGCAAGAACGATTGTTTTTTGAAAGATTAGAAAGAAAATCTAGCCCAATTCAACAATTGTTACAAGAAACTGAAAACGATTGGGAAGCAGTTTTGTTTTGTATGTTGGCTAAGAATTTTGGTTTGAATACCAATGGAGAAATGTTTTTTAAAGTAGCAAAGTCAATCACGTTTCCTATCATTAGAAAAGAAGCTTTAGAAGTAAAATATTTGGAAGCCTTACTTTTCGGTCAAGCCGATATGATTTCATTAAATGCAGAAGATAATTATGCAAAAGAACTAAAGTCTTGGTTTGATTATATTGCTTTAAAATATAAATTAGAGAAACCAGTGATTGCACCAGTTCAGTTTTTCAAACACAGGCCAGATAATTTTCCAACCATTCGTTTGGCTCAATTAGCGATGCTTTATCATCAACAAAGAAATTTATTTTCTAAGATAATTGAAGCAAAAACAATTCAAGAGATTTATAAAATTTTCAATATTTCTGTAAGCGATTATTGGAAAACGCATTATAATTTTGATAAACCAAGTTCCAAAAAGGAAAAAGCATTATCTAAATCTTTTATAGATTTATTGATTACAAATACAATTATCCCAATTCAATTTGCATTTGCAAACAGTCAAGGAAAAGACAATTCTGAATTTTTAATTGATTTGCTGTCAAATATTCTACCAGAGAAAAATACAATTATTGAAAAGTTTACTACTTTTGGAATTAAATCAACAAATGCATTTCAAACGCAATCTCTTTTGCAATTGAAAAATGAATATTGTAATCATAAAAAGTGTTTGCAATGTTCCATAGGTTTAGAACTATTAAAGAATTAAGATGATAACCAACATACGCTATTTTTTTGAAAAACACGGATTTCACGTTTCTTCTCGTTTAGCTGATAAACTTGGAATGAGAGCTACCAATGTGCGTTTGTTTTTTATATACATTTCTTTTGTAACTGTTGGTTTAGGTTTCGGATTTTATCTAACATTAGCATTTTGGATTAAACTGAAAGATTTAGTTAGAGCAAAACGAACGTCAGTTTTTGATTTATAAATTTTGGAAAACAACAATTACATAAAATCATTATTTCATTTTTCGAAAGACCAACGAAAAGGAATTCTATTGCTATTCTTTATAATCATAGGATTGCAATTAGGGAGTTATTTTTTAGATTTTTCAAATGTTGATAAAAACACTCCAGAAAAACAGAATTGGCTTTCTTTACAAAGTAATATTGATTCTTTAAAGTCTGAAAAGCCACAAACAACTTATAAAATCTATCCGTTTAATCCAAACTTCATAACTGATTTTAAAGGACACAAATTAGGAATGTCTGTTGAGCAAATAGATCGTTTATTAGCTTTCAGGAAACAAGGTAAGTTTGCTAACTCACCTGAAGAATTTCAAAAAGTTACAGGGATTTCCGATTCACTTCTAAATGCAATTTCACCATATTTCAAATTTCCAGATTGGGTTAACAAAAAGAATTCCAATCAAAATGGAAGTAACGGTTGGGTAGACTATTCTAAAGGCCAATACGAAAAGAAAGAAAAAAAGATAGTCGTTCTCGATATCAACGCAGCAACTAAAGAAGATTTAATGAAAGTTTATGGAATTGGTGAAGCCATTTCAGACAGAATTTTAAAACAAAAAGAAGTGTTTGGCCAGTTTGTTTCTATGGAACAAATGAATGATGTTTGGGGATTGTCTCCAGAAGTTATTGAAAAACTCAATCAAAGTTTCAAAGTTGTCAATCCAAAACCCAAGAAAATCAATATTAATAATGCTTCAATCAAGGAATTAGGTCAGTTTCCATACTTCAAATACCCAATCTCTAAAAATATTGTAACTTACAGAAGTATGAATGGCGATTTAAAAATTGAGGATTTAACAAATATTAAAGCTTTTCCTGTTGATAAAATAAAAATAATTGCCTTATATTTGGAATTCTAAAATAAATCAACATTTTTTTAAAATTGCTTATCAATATGAATTCAACATATTTCACAGAAGAACACGAACTATTTAGGAAGAGTTTGCAAGATTTTTTGCAAAAAGAAGTAGTACCTCATATTGAAAAATGGGAAAAAACAGGAACGATAGAACGCTTTATCTGGAAAAAATTCGGTGAAATGGGTTTCTTCGGAATCAATTATCCAGAAGCATACGGAGGTTTAAACTTAGATTTATTCTATACCGTAATTTTTCTAGAAGAACTTCAAAAAATAAAATCTTCAGGTTTTGCAGCTGCTATGTGGGCACATGCATATTTAGCTATGACGCATTTAAACGCAGAAGGAGACGAGCGAATCAAACAGGACTATTTAGCTCCAAGTATTTCAGGTGAAAAAATAGGTGCATTATGTATCACAGAACCTTTTGGTGGCAGCGATGTTGCCGGAATGAGAACAACAGCTATCAAAAAAGGTGATAAGTATGTAATTAATGGTTCAAAAACCTTTATTACTAACGGAGTTTATGCAGATTATTATGTAGTTGCAGCCAAAACAAGCCCAGAATTAGGAAATAAAGGAATAAGCATATTTTTGGTTGACACTAATCTAAACGGAATTTCTGCTTCAAAACTTGATAAATTAGGATGGAGAGCTTCCGATACTGCCGAAATAGCATTCGATAATGTCGAAATTCCAGCCGAAAATTTAATGGGATTAGAAGGTAAAGGCTTTCCTTATATTATGGAGCACTTTGCGCTAGAACGATTAATTATGGCAATCAATGCACACGCAAGAGCAGAATACGCAATTGATTACACCATAAAATACATGTCCGAGCGTGAGGCTTTTGGAACAAAAATCAATAAATTTCAAGCATTACGTCACACTATGGTAGAGCATGCAACAGATGTTGAACATTGCAAAATTTTCAATTATGCTGCAGTAGCAAGATTAAATCAAGGTGAATACGTAGTAAAAGAAGCTACTATGGCAAAACTTAAATCAACCAAAGTTGCCGACGAAACCATTTACAGTTGTCTTCAAATGTTAGGTGGTTATGGTTATATGGAAGAATATCCAATGGCAAGATTGTTAAGAGACAGTCGCCTTGGACCAATAGGTGGAGGAACATCTGAAATTTTGAAAGAAATTTTGTCCAAAATGATTATTGATAACCAAAATTATAAACCAGCAGAAAAGAAATAGTTATTGTTAAGTATAGAAGCTAATCCAGCTATACACTATTATCGTTTTAATAAAATTGTGTTTTTCTATATATAAATAAAGGAGCTTCCGTTGGTCGCTCTTTTTTTATAAGAAATCGCCATAAACACGAGTTTGCTTGCAAACACCAATAAATAAAAAGGCGATACCATATATGACCGCTAACAAATAAATTTTACATATATGAAAAACTACAATTTTATCAAAAAAGGATAACCGTTTCTATCTGGGCTAAAAAAAATACACAATTCTATTTCAGATATCAAAAATAATACTACTTTTGCACCACTAAATGAGAGGAGGTGTCTAGATTATGTTAATTATACCAATTAAAGACGGAGAAAATATCGATAGAGCATTAAAGCGCTATAAAAGAAAATTTGATAAAACAGGAACTGTTCGTCAGTTACGTGCACGTCAAGCTTTCATAAAACCTTCTGTTGTTAAAAGAGCACAAGTTCAAAAAGCAGCGTATATTCAAAACTTAAGAGACTCATTAGAAAGTTAATTAATTTTTAGAATAAAAATACAACCGCTAGTCAATAAAGTTTCATAACTTTGTTACTAGCGGTTTTTTATTTTTCAAATCCCTAATCATTAATGAATAACTTAAAAGCATTTCAAGACTATCTTCAACTAGAAAAGAATTATTCTTTACATACAGTCAATGCTTATGTAAATGATTTGGTTTTTTTTCAAGAATTTTTAATTGAAAATTTTGATACCGAAAAACTGGAAGATGTAAATTACAGTATGATTAGAAGCTGGATAGTATCAATGGTCGATAATGATATTTCTAATAGTTCGGTAAACAGAAAAATTTCTTCCTTAAAATCATTCTACAAGTTTTTATTAAAAACAAAACAAATAGAAAATAGCCCACTTTTAAAACACAAATCATTAAAAACACCAAAAAAAATTCAAATTCCATTTTCCGAAAAAGAACTTGATCAAGTTCTAAATCAGCTTACTTATCCAGAAGGATTTGACGGAATTAGAGATAAATTGATAATAGACCTTTTTTATACAACAGGCATAAGAAGAGTAGAACTAATCGATTTAAAAATGCAAAATGTTGATTTATCGAGCAATACGCTAAAAGTATTAGGAAAAAGAAACAAAGAAAGAATTCTTCCAATTTTGCCAATTATATCTAAACAAATCAGAAGTTATTTATTAGAAAGAACTAAAATTGAGGTGATTAAAGATAAGGAACATTTTTTTTTAATGTTAAAAGGAGTTAAATTAAATGATTCGTTTGTATATCGATTAATAAATTATTACTTTAGTAATGTTTCTGAGAAGGTAAAAAGGAGTCCGCATATATTACGTCATACATTTGCAACTCATTTGTTAAACAATGGAGCAGATTTAAATTCTGTAAAAGAGTTATTAGGTCATTCAAGTTTGGCTTCTACTCAAGTATATACTCATAATAGTTTGGCAGAGTTGAAAAAAGTGTATGGGAATTCGCATCCAAGGAATCAAAAATAAATTAAAAGTGTAACCATTAATTTTAAAAATTATGAAGGTAAATGTAAATGCAGTAAATTTTACAGTTGATAGAAAGCTAATAGATTTTATTCAACTAAGAATGGATAAATTGGAAAAGTATTATGATAAAATTGTTTCTTCAGATGTTTTTTTGAAAGTTGAAAATACAAGTGATAAAGAAAATAAAATTGTTGAAGTAAAAATTCACGTTCCTGGAGATGATTTTTTAGTAAAAAAACAATGCAAAACTTTTGAAGAAGCCGTTGAATTATCAGCAGAATCTTTAGAACGATTATTGGTAAAAAGAAAAGAAAAAATTAGAACTCATATTTAATTAAAATTTTTATAAAAAATATTTTGATTAAAAAATAAAATGCCTACATTTGCAGTCCGTTAGAAATAGCGGACTTTTTTTATTGATATTGCCAGCGTAGCTCAGTTGGCTAGAGCAGCTGATTTGTAATCAGCAGGTCGTGGGTTCGAGTCCCTCCGCCGGCTCTTTTAAGGTATTGAATAATAATGGTTTGGGGAGATACTCAAGCGGCCAACGAGGGCAGACTGTAAATCTGCTGACTACGTCTTCGCAGGTTCGAATCCTGCTCTCCCCACAAATTCAAGAGTTTTTGCTTGAATGAATAAAAAAAACTCTGCCGACTTAGCTCAGGGGTAGAGTGCTTCCTTGGTAAGGAAGAGGTCACGGGTTCAATTCCCGTAGTTGGCTCAAAATTGAAAATTTGAACACTAATAAATATATAACTAAGATTAAAAATTAAGTAAAATGGCAAAAGAAACCTTTAACCGTTCGAAACCACACTTAAATATTGGTACGATCGGACACGTGGATCACGGTAAAACAACTTTAACAGCAGCAATCACGAAAGTATTATCTGATGCTGGTTACTGTCAAGCAAAATCATTTGATCAAATTGATAATGCACCTGAAGAAAAAGAAAGAGGTATTACTATTAATACGTCTCACGTAGAATATGAAACTGCTAACCGTCACTACGCACACGTTGACTGTCCAGGTCACGCGGATTACGTTAAGAACATGGTTACAGGAGCTGCTCAAATGGATGGTGCTATCTTAGTAGTTGCTGCTACAGACGGACCAATGCCACAAACACGTGAGCACATCCTTTTAGGACGTCAAGTAGGTATTCCAAGAATTGTTGTATTCATGAATAAAGTGGATATGGTTGATGACGCGGAATTACTAGAATTAGTTGAAATGGAAATCAGAGATTTATTATCTTTCTACGAATATGATGGAGATAATGGTCCTGTAGTTCAAGGTTCAGCTTTAGGAGGATTAAATAATGATCCAAACTGGGTTCCAAAAATTATTGAATTAATGGAAGCGGTTGATAACTGGATTGAAGAACCAATCCGTGATACTGAAAAACCATTCTTGATGCCAGTTGAGGATGTATTTACAATTACTGGTCGTGGAACTGTTGCTACAGGTCGTATCGAAACAGGAGTTTGTAATACAGGAGATCCAGTTGAAATCATCGGTATGGGTGCTGAAAAATTAACTTCAACTATTACAGGTATCGAAATGTTCCGTCAAATCCTTGATAGAGGTGAGGCTGGAGATAACGCAGGTATCTTGTTAAGAGGTGTTGCTAAAGAAGATATCAAAAGAGGAATGGTTATTGTTAAGCCAGGATCTGTAAAACCACACGCTAAATTTAAAGCTGAGGTTTATATCTTGAAAAAAGAAGAAGGTGGTCGTCACACACCATTCCACAATAACTACCGTCCACAGTTCTACGTTCGTACAACTGACGTAACAGGAGTTATTTCTTTACCAGCAGGTGTAGAGATGGTAATGCCAGGTGATAACTTAACTATTGATGTAGCTTTATTAAGCCCAATTGCAATGAACGTAGGTTTACGTTTCGCTATCCGTGAAGGTGGTAGAACAGTTGGTGCTGGTCAAGTAACTGAAATCGTAGAATAATTTCAAAATAAATAAAGAGCCAGTGTCGTTTTTTTAACGACACTGGTTTTTAATGAAACGGGCGTAGTTCAAGGGTAGAATAGCGGTCTCCAAAACCGTTGATGGGGGTTCGAATCCCTCCGCCCGTGCAAAAAAATAAATACATTATTATGTCAAAAGTATTAAATTATTTTTCAGAAGCATTTGAAGAGTTGAAGTCAAATGTAACTTGGCCAGAATGGGCTGAAGTGCAAAGATTAACTATTATTGTTGCTCTTTTTTCAATTCTATTTGCTTTGGCTACTTGGGGAGTTGATGAACTTTGTTCTAGAGCAATTGCTGGATTTTTTAAATTGATAAAAGGATAATATTTTACCATGGCTGATAATAGTGTGAAAAAATGGTACGTAGTAAGAGCTGTAAGTGGTCAGGAAAATAAGGTAAAAGCCTATATTGAAACTGAGATTAGCAGACTTGGAATGAGTGATTATATTTCACAAGTTCTTGTTCCTACTGAAAAAGTTGTTCAAGTTCGTGATGGAAAAAAGATTTCTAAAGATAAAGTTTATTTTCCTGGCTATGTAATGATTGAAGCAAATCTTACAGGTGAAATACCTCACATTATTAAGTCAATTACTGGAGTAATTGGATTTTTGGGAGAGGTAAAAGGAGGTGATCCAGTTCCATTGAGATTGTCAGAAGTAAACAGAATGTTAGGTAAGGTTGATGAATTGGCTGTTAATGTTGATACACAATCTATTCCATTCAAAATTAATGAAACAATTAAGGTTATTGATGGACCTTTCAATGGTTTTAACGGAACTATTGAAAAAATAAATGAAGAAAAGCGTAAACTTGAGGTTATGGTGAAAATTTTCGGAAGAAGAACACCTCTTGAATTGAGTTTTATGCAAGTTGAAAAAGTATAATTTTTGTTACATATATATTAAACCGCATCAATCGCTTCCAATTGAGAGATGTAAAATTTTTAAGAAATGGCTAAAGAAATTAGTAAAGTAGTTAAACTACAAGTTAAGGGAGGTGCTGCGAACCCGTCGCCACCGGTTGGACCTGCTTTGGGAGCTGCTGGGGTTAACATCATGGAGTTCTGTAAGCAATTTAATGCTAGAACTCAAGATCAACCTGGCAAAGTTTTACCAGTACAAATTACTGTGTATAAAGACAAATCGTTTGATTTTGTTGTAAAAACTCCACCTGCTGCTATTCAATTATTGGATGCTGCTAAATTGAAATCTGGTTCAGGCCAGCCTAATAGAAAAAAAGTTGCAAATGTAACTTGGGATCAAATTAAGGCTATTGCTGAAGACAAGATGGTTGATTTAAATGCTTTCACAATTGAAAAAGCGATGAGCATGATTGCTGGAACAGCTAGATCTATGGGTATAACTGTAACTGGAGATTCTCCTCTAAAATAAGGTAAGAAATGGCAAAATTGACAAAAAAACAAAAAGAGGCTGCTTCAAAAATTGAAAAAAACAAACTTTATTCTCTTAAAGATGCTTCATCTTTATTGAAAGTTGTTGCTTCAGCAAAATTTGATGAGTCTGTAGATATTGCTGTTAAGCTTGGAGTTGATCCTAGAAAAGCAAATCAAATGGTAAGAGGTGTTGTAACTCTTCCTCATGGAACTGGTAAAGATACTAAAGTATTAGCTTTAGTAACTCCAGATAAAGAAGCAGAAGCTAAAGCAGCTGGTGCTGACTATGTAGGTTTAGACGATTACCTTCAAAAAATTAAAGATGGTTGGACAGATGTTGATGTAATCATCACTATGCCTGCTATCATGGGTAAATTAGGTCCATTAGGGCGTGTTTTAGGTCCAAGAGGTTTAATGCCGAACCCTAAAACAGGAACTGTAACTATGGAAATTGGTAAAGCTGTTGCGGAAGTAAAAGCTGGTAAAATCGATTTTAAAGTTGATAAAACAGGTATCGTACATGCAGGTATTGGAAGAATTTCTTTCGAAGCTGATAAAATTGTAGATAACGCTCATGAAATTATTCAAACATTACTTAAATTAAAACCAACTGCAGCTAAAGGTACTTACATCAAGTCTATTCACTTGTCAAGTACAATGAGTCCTGCTATAGCTTTAGATCCTAAAGCCGTATAATTGGTAGTTAACAAATTTTATTATGACTAGAGAAGAAAAATCAATCGCGATAGAAGATTTAACTGCAAAGTTGGCTGAAGCAAACATAGTATATATTGCTGATACTTCAGGATTAGATGCAGACACTACTTCAAATTTAAGAAGAGCTTGTTTTAAAGCTGGAATTAAATTAGAAGTTGTTAAAAACACTCTATTAGAAAAAGCTATGGAAGCTTCTGATAAGGAATATGGAGATTTACCTTCAGTTCTTAAAGGAAATTCATCAATCTTTATTTCTGATGTTGCTAACGCACCAGCAAAAATAATTAAAGACTTTAGAAAAAAATCAGATAAGCCACAATTTAAAGGAGCTTTCATCAATAATGAAATATATATTGGAGAAAATCTTTTAGATAGCTTAGCTTCACTTAAATCTAAAGAAGAAGTTATTGGAGAAATCATTGGATTACTTCAATCTCCAGCTAAACGCATCATTTCTGCTTTATTAAATAATGCAGAACAAAAAGGTGAGGCAGCTGAATAATTAGCGCACAAGTAAACAAAAATAGAATTAAAAACATTTTAAACGATAGAAAAAATGGCAGATTTGAAACAATTCGCAGAACAATTAGTTAACTTAACTGTAAAAGAAGTTAACGATTTAGCTACAATTTTAAAAGATGAGTATGGTATCGAACCAGCTGCTGCAGCTGTAGTAGTTGCTGCTGGTGGTGGAGATGCTGGTGCTGCTGAAGAGCAAACAGAATTCACTGTAGTATTAAAAGACGCAGGTGCTTCTAAATTAGCAGTTGTTAAAGCGGTTAAAGAATTAACTGGTTTAGGATTGAAAGAAGCTAAAGATATGGTAGATGGTGCTCCAGCTAATATTAAAGAAGGTGTTACTAAAGAAGAAGCTGAAGGTTTGAAAAAATCTTTAGAAGAAGCTGGAGCTGTTGTTGAGTTAAAATAACTCTAACATAGTTTTAGAACAAGGTTTAGGTCTTGAGTTTAACCGCTCAATGGCCTAAACCATTTTTCGTATAATAAAATTATACTCTAAAAGTTATCTTAAAAGAGTTTAAATACGAAAAAGCTTTTAGTCAATACGAAGAAGAAAATTTACAGATACTGGTTTATTTTTAAGATGTATTGATAATAAAAGAAAGTATACATTACACAAAACAATTACTTTTTTTTAATCAAAATTTTGTCCATTGATGATAACAAATCAGACTGAAAGATTGAATTTTGCCTCTACTAAAAATATTCCTCAATATCCAGATTTTCTAGATGTTCAGGTTAAATCGTTTCAAGATTTTTTCCAATTGGAAACCAAATCTGACGAAAGAGGCAACGAAGGTTTATACAATACCTTCATGGAAAATTTTCCAATTACTGATACAAGAAACCAATTTGTATTAGAATTCCTTGATTACTTTGTTGATCCACCACGTTACACTATTCAAGAGTGTATCGAAAGAGGTTTAACTTATAGTGTACCTCTTAAAGCACGCCTTAAATTATATTGTACTGATCCTGAACATGAGGATTTCGAAACTATAGTTCAAGACGTTTATTTAGGTACGATTCCTTATATGACGCCTAGCGGAACATTTGTTATAAATGGTGCTGAGCGTGTAGTAGTTTCGCAATTACACCGTTCTCCGGGAGTTTTCTTTGGTCAATCATTCCATGCAAATGGTACTAAATTGTATTCTGCCAGAGTAATTCCTTTTAAAGGTTCTTGGATAGAATTTGCAACTGATAT
>JAAFHW010000119.1 GCA_013298525.1 Flavobacteriia bacterium | reverse complement strand
AAGCAAATAAATTAGGACTTCAAGATGGACAACAGTATTTGTCAGAGTTAAAAACCTATAGAACTCAATTGTCTAAAAACTATACAACCGATTCAAAAGTTACTAAAGAATTGGTGGATGAAGGATATAAAAGACTTCAAAAAGAAGTTAATGCGTCTCATATTTTAATTTTAGTTGATGAAAATGCATCTCCTGCAGATACTTTAGCTGCTTATAATAAAACAAAGGCCATTAGAGAGCGAATAATGAAAGGTGAAGATTTTGGAACTGTAGCTGCTGAAGTTTCTCAAGATCCATCGGCTAAAGAAAATAAAGGAAATCTAGGTTATTTTACAAGTTTCAGAATGGTTTACGCTTTTGAAAACGGCGCTTACAATACTCCTGTAGGTACTGTCTCTAATCCTGTGAGAACTCGATTTGGATATCATTTGATAAAAATTAATGATGTTAGAGCAAACAGAGGCGAAGTAGCAGTTGCTCACATTATGATTTTGAAACAAAAAGATAATGAAGAAGTTACAACCGCAAAAACTACTATCGAGGATATTTATAAAAAACTACAACAAGGCGAAAAATTTGAAGAATTAGCTAAGCAATTTTCAGAAGATAAATCTTCAGCTTCAAAAGGTGGTGTTTTAAATCGTTTTGGTTCAGGGCAATTGAGCTCTGAAGAATTTGAAAATAAAGCTTTTTCATTAACAAAAGAGAATCCAGTTTCTGAGCCTTTTGAGACTCAATTTGGTTGGCATATTGTAAAATTAATCGAAAAATTTCCAATAAAATCATACGAGGATTCTAGAATCGAATTAGAAAACAAAATCAGTAAAGACGATCGTTCTAGATTGATTACAAATTCTTTAACTGAAAAATTAAGAAAAAAATATCCAGTAAAAAGAGATGCTAAATTGTATAGTTCTATTGTAAAATTAGTAACTAACGATTTTTATGAAGCAAAGTGGAGCTTGCCAGCAGATGCAAAAAAATATTCTGCAACTCTTTTTAATGTTGGAACTAGAAATCTAACAGGAACAACATTTTTAGATTACATATATTCTCAACAAAAATCTGGAATAGCTATTAAACCAATAGAAAAATTAGTTGAAAAGTTATTTGAAAATTTTGCTGATGAGCACCGTAACCAATATAATAATGAGAATCTAGAAAATGAGTTTCCTGAATTTGCATCAGTTATGGAAGAATATCGTGATGGATTATTATTATTTGATTTAATGGATAAAGAAATTTGGCAACGTTCTAAAACTGATTCTGTTGGATTGAAAGCATTCTATGAAACTCAAAAAAATAAATACCAATGGAAAACTCGCGTGACTAGTGAAATTTATTCTTCAAGAGATAAAGAAACTATGAACAAGGTTTTAGCAATGCTTAAAAAAGGGAAAACTCCTAAAGATGTAAAGGATAAATTTAATACTGAGGAAGTATTAAACGTAATGCTTTACGAAGGAACTTATGAAGAAGGTGATAGCGCTTTGCCACAAGGAACTAAAATGGAATTAGGACTTTCAGAAATAACAAATAAAGGTGAATACTATTTTATTACTAAAGTAAATAAAGTCCTTCCTGCAGGTGCCAAATCATTAGAAGAGTGTAAAGGCAAATTAGTAAACGACTATCAGCAATATTTAGAACAAAATTGGGTTGATGAACTTAAAAAAGAATTTACGGTTAAGGTAAATCAAGACGTGTTTGAAACAGTAAAAAAACAAATTAAAAAATAATAAACGAAGTAATGATGAATGTATTGAATAACAAAATTGTACAAGGTATTTTCCTTTTTTTAATTGGTTTTTCTGTAAACGCACAAGAGATAATTAAAGACAAAGAACCAGAAAAGAAAGCAACGACGCCACAACAAAAGCGTCAACGTGTTGATGGAATTGTAGCAACAGTTGGTGATTATACTGTTTTAGATTCTGATATTGACAAAGCTTTTCTTGAAATTGAAGGTTCTGGTGGTTCTGTAAAAGACATTACTAGATGCCAAATGTTGGGTAAACTTCTTGAAGACAAATTGTATGCGCATCAAGCCATTCAAGATTCTATTGTTGTAAAAGATGAAGAAGTAAAAGAAAAAATGAACCAACAAATAGACTATATGGTTGAACAACTTAAGTCTATGGAAAATGTGGTAAAGTATTTCAAAAAGAATAACGAAGATGAGTTCAAAACAGAACTTTTTGAAATCTTGAAACAACAAAAATTAGCTTCTGAAATGCAGAAGAAGATTATTGATCCTATTCAAATTACACCAGAAGAAACTAGAAATTTTTTCAAGAAAATTCCAGAATCAGAACGTCCAATGTTGGGTGCTGAGCTTGAAATTGCACAAATAGTTATTGCGCCAAAAGTTTCACAAGCAGAGAAACAAGTGGTTATTGACCGATTGAAAGAAATTAAGAAACAAGTGCAAGAAGGCGCAAGTTTTACAACCAAAGCCGTTTTGTATACAGAAGATCCAGGTTCTCGATCTAGTGGAGGTTTCTATAAAATCAACAAGAAAACACCTTTCGTAAAAGAGTTTAAAGATGTTGCGTTCTCATTACAAGAAGGAGAGATATCAGAACCTTTTGAAACGGAGTTTGGTTTTCATATCATTTATTTGGAAAAAGTAAAAGGTCAAGATTTAGAATTACGACATATTTTGATGATGCCAAAAGTATCTTATGATGCACTAAAAGAAGCAAAAGATAAAATCGAATTGCTAAGAACTAGAATATTAGCAAAAGAAATTACTTTTGCAGAAGCAGCAAGAACGATGTCTGATGAGAAAGAAACGCGTGCTAATGGAGGAACATTAGTTAACCCAAAAACTCAAGATACTCATTTTGAATTGACCAATATGGATCCAGTTATTTATGGTCAGGTTTCTAATTTGAAAAGTGGCGAGATTTCTTCAGTTATTTTAGATGAAGATGCAAAAGCTGGAAAGCGTTATAAAATTATAATGGTTACCAATAAAATTGAAGAGCATACTGCCGATTTTAGTAAAGATTTTATCAAAATTAAAGAGTTAGCTCTTAAAGAAAAACAAATCAACGCCATTGCAAAATGGACTGATGCAAAAGTAAAAGAAACTTATATCAAGATTAATGGTGAGTACAAAGATTGTACTTTTACAAATAATTGGTTGAAAAAATAATAGTATACTTTGGATTTGGATGGATAAAAACATCTAATATCTAAAATTTAAAATCTAATATTAAATATGTCAGACGTTACAGCGATACAGAATTTAGTTCAGAAAAGGCTCGAACTTAAAAAAGAAATTTCCAAAATAATTGTTGGTCAAGACGATGTTGTTGACCAGATATTATTGAGTATTTTTTCAGGTGGACACGCTTTGCTTGTTGGAGTTCCTGGTTTGGCAAAAACCTTAATGGTTAATACTATTTCTCAAGCTTTAGGATTGAATTTCAAAAGAATTCAGTTTACACCAGATTTGATGCCTTCGGATATTTTAGGAAGTGAAATTTTAGATGAAAACCGTCAGTTTAAATTTATAAAAGGACCAGTTTTTTCTAATATTATTTTGGCAGATGAGATTAACAGAACGCCACCAAAAACACAAGCAGCTTTATTGGAAGCCATGCAAGAACGTTCGGTAACTATTGCGGGTCACAACTATAAACTAGATTTACCTTATTTCGTTTTAGCAACTCAAAACCCAATTGAGCAAGAAGGAACCTATCCTTTACCAGAAGCACAATTAGACCGTTTTATGTTTGCTATCAAGTTAGATTATCCTTCGTTTGCAGAAGAAGTCGAAGTAGTAAAAAGTACCACTTCTGACGCAAAACCAACCATAAATCCATTGTTTGAGGCGCAAGAAATAATCGATTTTCAACATTTAATCCGTCGCATTCCTGTAGCTGATAACGTTATAGAATATGCTGTGACTTTAGTTGGAAAAACGCGTCCAAATTCTCAATTAGCAACTGATTATGTAAATAATTATTTAGATTGGGGTGCAGGACCAAGAGCTTCGCAAAATTTAATTTTGGCAGCCAAAGCCAATGCCGCTTTCAAAGGAAAATTCTCTCCAGATATTGAAGATGTAAAAGCCGTTGCGACTGGAATATTAAGACACAGAATCATCAAAAATTACAAAGCCGACGCAGAAGGAATTACTGAGGAAATGATTATTGATAAGTTGATGTAATTGTTACAAAATCTAAGAACTCCTAATGAATTTATTTTGTTAGGAGTTTTTTTTTATCCTAAAATTTAACAATCATCAATTTTTATTCGTTAAAATGCGATTTTGATAAAAAATGTATAGTGAAATTCTCGTTTTCGCAAATTATTTCTTTCAATAAAGATATTTGACTAAAAATTTTTTAATGGTATAACGTTTTCGTAAATTTGCGTTGCAAATAAATAAACCTATTATATTATGGCTTTTGATATCGAAATGATTAAAAAAGTGTACGGAACAATGGCAGAACGTGTAGACAAAGCACGTGAGTTAGTTGGACGTCCGCTAACACTTTCTGAAAAGATTTTATATTCACATTTATGGGAAGGAACGCCTTCTCAAGCTTTTTCAAGAGGAAAAGATTATGTTGATTTTGCTCCAGATAGAGTAGCTTGCCAAGATGCAACGGCTCAAATGGCATTATTACAATTCATGCACGCAGGAAAGAAAACAGTTGCTGTTCCTACAACAGTTCACTGTGATCACTTAATCCAAGCAAAAGTTGGTGCAACTACCGATTTAGCTGTAGCGAATTCACAATCTAAAGAAGTTTTTGATTTCCTTTCTTCAGTTTCAAACAAATACGGAATTGGTTTCTGGAAACCAGGTGCAGGTATTATCCACCAAGTGGTTTTAGAAAATTATGCTTTCCCAGGTGGAATGATGATTGGAACCGATTCACATACAGTAAATGCTGGTGGATTAGGTATGTTGGCAATTGGTGTTGGTGGTGCAGATGCGGTTGATGTTATGTCAGGAATGTCTTGGGAATTGAAATTTCCAAAATTAATCGGAGTTAAATTGACAGGAAAACTAAATGGTTGGACAGCTCCAAAAGACGTAATTCTAAAAGTTGCTGATATTCTTACTGTAAAAGGAGGAACTGGTGCAATTGTAGAATACTTTGGTGAAGGTGCAATCAATATGTCTTGTACTGGAAAAGGAACTATCTGTAACATGGGAGCAGAAATTGGAGCAACAACTTCAACTTTCGGTTACGATGATTCAATGAGAAGATATTTAGCTGCAACTGGTCGTCAAGATGTAGTGGATGCTGCCGATAAAGTTGCCGATTATTTAACTGGTGATGCCGAAGTTTACGCTAATCCAAGTCAATATTTTGATGAATTAATCGAAATTAACTTGTCAGAATTAGAGCCACATATCAACGGACCATTTACACCAGATAGAGGAACTCCAGTTTCTAAAATGAAAGAGGAAGCAACTAAAAATGGTTGGCCTTTAAAAGTAGAATGGGGTTTAATTGGCTCTTGTACCAACTCATCTTACGAAGATATGGCACGTGCTGCTTCTATCGTTGAACAAGCTGTTGCTCACGGAATTTCCCCAAAAGCAGAATTCGGAATCAATCCAGGTTCTGAGCAAATTCGTTATACTATTGAAAGAGATGGAATCATCGCTACTTTCGAGAAAATGGGAACTAAAGTGTTTACAAATGCTTGCGGACCATGTATCGGACAATGGGATAGAGAAGGAGCAGACAAAGGTGAAAAAAATACCATCGTTCACTCGTTCAACAGAAATTTCTCAAAACGTGCTGACGGAAATCCAAACACGCATGCTTTTGTAACATCTCCAGAAATGGTGGCTGCTTTAGCGATTTCAGGTGATTTGTCTTTCAATCCAATAACTGATACTTTATTGAATGATAAAGGTGAAGCGGTAAAATTGAATCCTCCTACAGGTGATGAACTTCCAAAAAGAGGTTTTGATGTAGAAGATGCAGGTTTTCAAGCGCCAGCTGCAGATGGAAGTAGCGTACAAGTTGCGGTTTCTCCAACATCTGATCGTTTACAACTTTTAGCACCATTTGATGCTTGGGATGGAAAAAATATTTCAGGTGCTAAATTACTTATCAAAGCTTTCGGAAAATGTACTACTGACCACATTTCTATGGCTGGACCATGGTTGCGTTTCCGTGGACATTTAGATAATATTTCAAATAATATGTTGATTGGAGCAGTAAATGCTTTCAATCAAGAAGCTAATAAAGTTAAAAATCAATTAACTGGAGAATATGCTGCTGTTCCTGCTGTGGCAAGAGCTTACAAAGCTGCAGGTGTTCCTTCAATTGTGGTTGGTGATCAAAATTATGGCG
>JAAFHW010000118.1 GCA_013298525.1 Flavobacteriia bacterium | reverse complement strand
AGAAAAAGCTCAAAAGAAGCTGAAAAAACTTAGATAAACACAGATAGTTTAAAGTCCACCAAAAGGTGGACTTTTTTGTAGTTAAAAATCTACAGAAAAATAAATGCTAAAAAAATATTGCTTCTTTTTTTTTCATAAATTTGATAAACTTCTAATTTTTAATTAATTATGAATAAAAAAACCAGCTATTTACTCGGAATAGCACTAACAATCATTGTTGGCACTTTTTTGTATCAGAAATATTGTTGTGACTGTTCGTGTAATGGAGACACTAAAAGTGCCGTTTCAGACTCAACTTCTGTCGCAGCCACTTCGGATGTTTCTTTAAACAAATTCAAACTTAATGGTGATGAATTTAATTATCAATGTGATGATAATTTCAAATTCATGAAAAATGACTTCAAAACTCTTATGCCTGTTAGCGATTCTCTTAATTTAGGAATTGACAACTTGAAAGCGTTTTTTGACAAAAATCCAAATCAAAAATTAATGATTACTGGATATGCTACTTCTGACGAAAAAAATACATCTGCTTATCCAAACTTAGGTTTTGCAAGAGCAAATGATGTTAAAAATTATTTCGTTTCTAAAGGATTTTCTGCTTCAAAATTTGACACATCAGGAGAAATTCGTGATGCTTGGAAAATGAGTTCTGATACAATTCTTGGCCCAGTTGACTTCAAATTATTGAATATTGAACCAACTGCAACAACAGAAAAAGTGGATTGGAATGCAATGAAAACAAAAATCAATGCAAGTCCATTAACATTGTATTTTAAAACTGGTGAAACCGACATTGCTTTAAGTCCTGAACAGAGACAACAAGTTGCTGATTTAGTTCGTTATCTTGATAATGTGTCTGGTGCAAAACTAAGTGCTGTTGGACATACAGATAATGTTGGCGACAGAACAATCAACACAAGATTAGGACTTGAAAGAGCTGATTTTGCTAGAGATTATCTGGTTAGAAATGGTGTTTCTAAAGAAAAAATTGAAACCTCATCAAAAGGTCCAGACGAACCAATTGCAGATAATAAAACTGCAGAAGGAAAAGCAAAAAACAGAAGAACAGTTGTTACAATTAAATAATTTAAAAATATAATATTATGAGTTTATGTATCTTAATACCTGCTTTGGTAGGTTTAATCTCAGGTCTTTTAGGTTACCTTTTAGGAAGAATGAATTCTAAAGGTGGCGACAATAATGGCTCACTTTCTCTACAATCAGATTTAGATGCTTGTAGAGCAAACACAAAAAGTTTAAACGCTAAAATTGCTACGTTAGAAAGTGATTTAGTAGTGGCAAAAGCAAGTGCAAACGCTAATATTCAATCATTCGCTAAATCGGTAGAAACAGTTTCTGCTGGAGTTGCAACAATTCCTTACAATGCAGATTTAGCTTTTTCTATTTTAGGTAAAAAATGGAAACAAGACGATTTGAAAATTGTTGAAGGTATTGGACCAAAAATTGAAGAATTGTATCACAATGCTGGTATTACAACTTGGAAATCACTTTCAGAAACTTCTGTTGAAAAATCGCAAGCTATTCTTGATAATGCAGGAGAACGCTATGCTGTTCATAATCCATCAACTTGGGCAAAACAAGCTGAATTGGCTTACTTAGGAAAATGGCAAGAACTAAAAGATTGGCAAGATTCTCTTGATGGAGGAAAAGAATAATCAATAGTTTTACTAAAAATAAAAATGGCTGACAATTAAATTTTGTCAGCCATTTTTTTTATGATATTTAAGACTTAATAACTTTTTCTTTTTTCAATTTAGTTGTCAATGCTTTTTTAGTGTTTCCTGACTGTAAATCATCAAGAACATGAATTGCCTCTTCAATATAAATATCTTTAGAAAGACTTTCATGCCATCTTTCGCGTTTTTCTTTTAGTGTTACATCGGTTTTCATCTGCTCTTCCTCATAAGGCAACGATTTAAACTTAAACGAATTTGTATAATCAGCAATAGACTTGTACTTTTTATTAGTTTCCTCTAATTGCTTTTGCTCTTGCTTGAATTTGTCAATTTGCAAACTATATACATTTTCTTCATTACGCGCTTGACGCCATTTAGCATTATCATCAATCAAATTCATTTGCGGATTACTTGCTATACGTTTCTTGCTATTTTGAATAGCCAAATCATAATTAGCAGCTTTATTCCAAAGTTTGTAATCAGCAGCTTCTATTTTATCCCAAGGCATTGCATTGTCTACGTCACGTTCACCCATTTTTAAATAAGCATAACTATCTGGCATCACAATATCACTACTTACACCTTCAAGTTGTGTAGAACCACCATTGATTCTGTAAAACTTTTGAGTAGTGGTTTTTAACGCACCTAAATCACCCAAAGTATTACCTCTTACAAACTGATTCAAATCGATAACATTTTGAACGGTTCCTTTACCATAAGTTTGCTTGCTTCCTAAAATCACAGCACGTTTATAATCTTGCATTGCAGCAGCCAAAATCTCTGAAGCAGAAGCAGAAAATTCATTGGTCATAATAACTAATGGTCCATCCCACTCTACTTTAGCATCTTTATCATAAAGCACTTCTCTTTTTCCAGCTGCTGATTTAATTTGTACAATTGGTCCTTGCTCAATAAACAATCCGCCAATATCAACTACTGTTTTTAAAGAACCTCCTCCATTATCTCTAACATCTACAATAATTCCTTGAACACCTTCGCTTTTCAATCTAGCTACTTCTTGAGCAACATCTTTTCCAGCATCTCTACTATCTTTATTTTCAAAATCGATATAGAATTTTGGTAAATAGATAACTCCATACTTCACACCATTTTTCTCAACAACACTAGATTTTGCATAGGTTTCTTCAATTTCAACTTCATCTCTTATAATTGAAATTACTTTAAGTGAACCATCTGTTTTCTTAACAGTAAGACGAACTTCAGTTCCTTTTGGACCTTTTATCTTTTTAACCACGTCATCCAAACGCATTCCTACTACATCTACAGGATCGCTATCAGCTTGAGCAACTTTTAGAACTACATCGCCTGCTTCTAATTCTTTTCCTCTCCAAGCTGGTCCTCCAGAAATTAATTCTGTGATTTCAGTAAAGTCATTTTTCTTTTGAAGGCGTGCTCCAATTCCTTCCAATTTTCCACTCATACTTACATCAAAACGTTCTTTTTCGTCTGGTGCAAAATAAGAAGTATGTGGGTCAAATCTAGAAGCAATAGCATTTACATAAACCGAAAACCAATCAGAACGATCTAACTCTTTACTAATAAAAGTGAAATTCTCATTCAATGATTTTAAAGTACTTTCTCTTGTTTCTTTTTCTAATTGCTCAAATGTTTTTGGAGCATCATTCTCAGTTTTAGCGATACTTTCTTGAAACTTTTTCTCCAATTCAGGAGTCAACTTATCACCCATTTTTAAACGATATTCTTTCAAACGCTCTTCTGGAGATTTATTTTTATTCTTTTGAATGTCTTCTTGAATTTTTTGTTTTTCAACTAAAGAAGATAATGTTGAAAGTTTCACTTGTTTTCTCCAACGTTCTTTTAAATCAGAAACATTTTTAGAATAAGGCGCTTTCTCATAATCTGTATCAATATCTTCATTAACAGAATAATCAATAGGATTTTCTAGCGCAGCTTTATAGTAGCTTTCACTTTCTTTCATTCTTTTGATAAGACGTGTATAAGTCAAATCAAAAAAAGTAAGTTGTTTGTTATTGATTTGATCATCAATCTGTGTTTCGTATTTAGAAAACTCATCAATATCTGATTGCAAAAAGAATCTTTTTGATGGATCTAAAGCCGTGATATAATCTTTGTAAACTCCTTTAGAAAAAGTATCATCTATTTGAGCTGGACTGTAATGTCCTTTTTCAATTACATAAGTCAATAACTCAATAAGCAATTTATCTTTTTCTGGATCATTTTTATCTTTTGGGATAAAACTCCATAAACCAACGGAAAGCGCTAGCACTAAAAGTACTATTTTATAATGTCTTTTCATAAATTGAACTATTGTATTCATTAATTTTTCTACTAAAATACATAAAAAACTATGCCATAAAATAAAGACATCGCATAATTTTTTGTTAAAACCATTGCTATGGCTCAAAGTTATAAAATTTGTAATGGAATAAGTCTTAAAATAATTACTTTTGTTACACAAATAAAATTCAAATGTCTAAAAAACCTTTAATTCTAATAACCAACGACGATAGTATTTCTGCACCAGGAATTCGTACATTAATAGCAGTTATGTCTGAAATTGGAGAAGTTGTTGTGGTTGCGCCAGATAGTCCGCAGAGTGCTATGGGACATGCTATCACTATCAACAACACCTTGCATTTGAATAAAATTTCTGCAGAAAATGCTGAAGTTTTAGAATACAGTTGTTCTGGAACTCCTGTAGATTGTGTAAAAATGGCTGTAAATGAAATCCTGAAAAAAAAACCTGATTTATGTGTTTCGGGAATCAATCATGGTTCAAATTCTTCCATCAATGTAATTTATTCAGGGACAATGAGCGCAGCGTTAGAAGCCGGAATTGAAGGAATTCCTGCCATTGGATTTTCACTTTTAGATTATAATTGGAATGCCGATTTTGAGCAAATCAAACCTTTTGTAAAGAAAATTGCATTACAAGTTTTGAAAAATGGTTTATCAGAAGGAACCGTTTTAAATGTCAATTTTCCTAAATTAAAAACAGAGGAAATTAAAGGAATCAAGATTTGTCGTCAAGCGAAAGCTATGTGGCAAGAAAAATTTGACAAACGCATAACACCTTTTGGAAAAGAATATTATTGGTTGACTGGCGAATTCATTAATCAAGACAAAGGTGAAGATACTGACGAATTTGCTTTGGCAAACGGCTACATTTCTATTGTTCCAGTTCAATTTGATTTGACAGCGCATCATGCTATTCAAACATTAAATACTTGGGATTTATAATTATAGATATAAAATATTATTAAAATGAAGAAAACAGATTTACTTATCGGATTTTTTATTGGGCTGGTTGCTACATTTATAGGTTCTTATTTATTTTTAAAAACCCAAACTGAGTATGATTTAATAGAAGATTTTTCCATATTAAAAACTGAAGGATTACTTGGAAAAGTTGTTGCGCTTGGAGCTGTTTTAAACATAATAATTTTCTTCATTTTGTTAAAAAAGAATAAAGAATTTATGGCAAGAGGTGTTGTAATGGCAACAATAATTTTAGCAATAACCACAATGTTCTTATAGTTTATATGAAATCGCCATTAACAACAAGTTTGCGTAAGCAAACACCAATAAATAAAAGGAGATAACATATATGACAGCTAAAAAACAACTTTTACATATATGAAATATTATATCATTGCTGGAGAAGCATCAGGCGATTTACATGGTTCCAATTTGATGAAAGCATTGTATAAAGAAGATACAAATGCTGACATCCGATTTTGGGGTGGCGATTTGATGCAAAATGTTGGCGGAACTTTGGTTAAGCATTATCGTGAACTAGCTTTCATGGGATTTGCTGAAGTGGTTATGAATCTAAAAACCATTTTAAATAACATCAAAATTTGCAAATCGGATATTGAAAAATTCAATCCAGATGTTATAATTTTCATTGATTATCCTGGTTTTAATATGCGTATTGCAAAATGGGCAAAAGAAAAAGGAATTAAAACACACTACTATATTTCACCACAAATTTGGGCTTGGAAAGAAAGTAGAATCAAAGACATCAAACGTGACTTTGATAAACTTTATGTCATTCTTCCATTTGAAAAAGATTTTTATGAAGTAAAACATAATTTTCCGGTAGAATTTGTTGGTCATCCGCTAATTGATGCCATTCATAATCGAACTATTATTGATTCTGAATCTTTTCGAAAAGAACATAAATTAGACAACAAACCGATTATAGCCATTTTGCCAGGAAGTAGAAAACAAGAAATTTCTAAAATGCTTTCGGTAATGCTAAGTGTTGTCGATGATTTTCAAGAGTATCAATTTGTGATTGCTGGCGCTCCTAGTCAGGAATATTCTTTTTATGAAACCTTTTTAAACAATAAAAACATCAAGTTTATTTCAAATAAAACTTATGATTTATTAAGTAATTCTCATGCAGCTTTAGTTACCTCTGGAACGGCTACTTTAGAAACAGCTCTTTTCAAAGTCCCAGAAGTGGTTTGCTACAAAGGTGGTTGGATTTCTTATCAGATTGCAAAACGAATTATTACTTTAAAATATATTTCGTTAGTAAACTTAATAATGGATGAAGAAGTGGTAACCGAATTGATTCAAGAAGAATGCAATCCAAAAAGAATTAAATCTGAATTGACTAAAATTCTTGATGAAAGTCACAGAAAACAGTTACTTAAAAAGTATGATGATTTAGAACAAAAACTGGGTGGAATTGGAGCAAGCGAAAAAACGGCTCATTTGATAGTTAGCGCTTTAAAATAATATTAGCCTATTTTTATCGTTAGAAAATAATAAAGTCCTATTGTTTTGAAAAAAATCCTACTGCTT
>JAAFHW010000117.1 GCA_013298525.1 Flavobacteriia bacterium | reverse complement strand
CTAAATCAACTATAGCTTGGTTAGTAGAAAAAGGCATCGCCAAATCAAGACTAACAGGAAAAGGATATGGTGAGTCGCAACTAGTAAACGATTGTGGATGTGAACCAACAAACCAATCAAGTTGTACTGAAGAGCAACACCAAGCCAACAGAAGATCAGAATTTATTATTACTAAATTGTAGATTATTTAATATACAATTGTTTAAACCCTGGGAACCGTTCAAGTAATTGAGCGGTTCTTTTTTTACCTCTTACTTGCCTGTATGGAATAAACCATTAGAAAGTTGTTCCGTAAATACTTTAATTAATATATTACAAACAAGTACTGAAAATAACATAAATTATAAACCATTTAAGGAACTAAAAAAGAAAGCAACTAAGATGAAAGTAACATCTAAATAACCTTCTACAACTTCCTTATAATTATGTTTCACTTCCATCGGTTATTTAAAGAGTATTGATTTAAAAGATAATAACGTTGGTAAAGTTCATGCATCACTATTTCTTTTATTGCATGATAAGTGTTAACAATGACGAAAAAAAACACATAAAAAAAACCATCTGTAAAACAGATGGTTTTAATTCAAAATCAAACAAAACTATAAATCAATTATTTTTTCATAAACATATTAGTGTAATACTTTTTACCTGTAGAAGGGTTTACTGTAATAGATATTCCGAAGTGAGTATAATCTCCATCTAAATTTGCTTTGTGTCCAGGACTTTGTAGCCATGCATACAAAGCTGCATTTGGGGTAGAAAAATTATACGCAATATTTTCTCCAACTTTTACAGCACCCAAAACTTGTATAATATTGTTTGAACGCTCTTCAAAATAATCATGATTAACTACATTGTTATCAATCATATATTGGTTATGTTCCAATGATTTGTATGAAATGTGATTGATTATTTCTAAAGAGTTAAGACCTTGACTTACTCTGTAATCATTAATAACTTGTGCTAATTTCATCTCATCTTGAGTGTAATCATAATCAGTAATTAATTGAGCCGGAGCTTGTTCTTCTTCTTTAGAATCAGGAGAACATGAAATCATAGTGAATACCAATGCCATTGGCACAAACAATCTTAGTAGTTTTGCTTTCATAATAGTAGGTTAAGTTTTTTAAAGATAGATGTGGGGCAAAAATCTTTATGTTAATATTGTATGAACGTTTTCTCTGATTTGGTTATACAATATTACTACTATGTCGTTAAACTGACAAATAAAATCGATGAAATACATCTTTTTTATTTTTTAATATGAACTTTTCTTACAATTAAGATGAAAGTCTTTCAATTTTCCAGTTAAAATCATCTTGCAATTGATATCTAATTCTATCATGAAGACGATTAGGACGACCTTGCCAAAATTCAACTTCTTGAGGTCTAATTAAATATCCTCCCCAATTTGTTGGTCTTGGAATTTCTTTTCCGTCATAATATTGTTCTAATTCCCTTAACTTCTCTTCTAAAACAACTCTAGATGCAATTACCCTACTTTGGTCGGAAGCAATAGCTCCAAGCTTGCTGCCTGTAGGACGAGAATCGAAATAATTATCAGAAACATTGGTAGGAGTTTTTTCAGCAATACCTTTAATTATTACCTGACGTTCTATACTTGGCCAAAAAAAAGAAAGACAAACATTTGGGTTGTTTGCTATGGCTTGACCTTTTTCTGAATCATAATTAGTGTAGAAAATAAAACCTTCTTCATTAAACTTTTTAAGAAGCACGACTCTAGATTTAGGAAATCCATCAACACCAATAGTAGAAATAGTCATGGCATTGGCTTCATCAACATCATCTAAATCTTCGGTTTCATGAAACCATCTGTTGAATAAATTGATTGGATCTTCTGGAATAGTAGTTTCCAAAAGTTCACTTTTTTCGTAGGATTTTCTGTAATTGCTTAAATCTTTCATTGTACTATAAATTGCTTTTATAGATACAAAGTTACTGAGATTTTATTCTTAAAACGGAAACAAATGTTAAAATGAATTACTATTTAGCCCTGATGCTGGAATTGTTTGAGCTCTTTTTTATTGCGTTGCCTTCGAGTACCTCAGGCAACGCAATAAAAAAAGCGAGTTCCTGCAGCAGGAAAAGGGTTTGCTGATAAAGACCAAGCCATTCGCTCCTACTCCATTTCAAATTCTCTTCCATCATCTGCCAAAAGAACGTTTGGAAAAATGGTTTGAGCTTCGGTTTTAAAGTATTCTATGTTGCCATAGCGTGTAGAATAATGTCCAAGTATGAGATGCTTAACTTTTGCTTTTAAAGCAATTGTAGCGGCTTGTTTGGCAGTTGAATGCATAGTTCGCTCAGAAAGATGGGCTTCACTTTCTAGAAAAGTACTTTCGTGATACAAATAATCTACGTTTTCAATAAGTGGAATTATAGATTCATCATACATAGTATCACTACAAAAAGCATAGCTTTTAGCAACTTGTGGATCAAAAGTTAGTTCTGAATTTGGAATAATGGTTCCGTTATCTAAAGTAATATCGCCACCATATTTAATTTTATTGAAATAAACTTTATCTATTTCATAATTTTCAACGGCTTCTACATTTAACTTTCGCTCTATATTTTTTTCTTGAAAAAGAAATCCGTTGGTATAAATGCGATGATTAAGTGGAATAGTCTTAACCACTACTCTATCGTCTTCAAAAATAGTTTCTGATTCATTGGATTCTAATTCGTGAAAGTATAAATTATAACCTGTGTAGGAACCAGAAGCTCGTAATTGAAGTAGAATGATTTCTTTGATTCCTTTTGGGCCATAAACGGTCAAATCACTTTCTCTGTTGAGCAACATAAAAGTTGATATTAATCCAACTAATCCATAAAAATGATCGCCATGAAGATGAGAAATAAAGATGTGGTTAATTTTAGAAAACTTGACTTTGCTTTTTCGCAATTGCACTTGAGTACCTTCTGCACAATCAATTAAAAACACACGATTTTTAATTTCTAAAACTTGAGATGTTGGATTGGAAATGGTTCTTGGAGTAGCAGCGTAACAGCCTAGTATGGTAAGTTTCATTTGATAGTTTAGAAGTTTATGAATTTAAATGTTTAAGGATTTCTAAACTTATAACTTGTCCGTTTTATCATTCTCAATTTTACCCAACTTCACTACTTTAATTATAATATAAATTAATAATCCAAGATTTACTGAAAGTCTTAAATAATCAAACTCTTGAGTTTTTAAATTTGTAATTAATCTGCTAGCAAATAAGTAAGTCAAAATAAATAAAACTCCTATATATATGTATACTATTGTCTTGTTGTCTAATTTCATATGTAAATATTAATTATTTTATTGGAGCATATGTATCGCTATTTTCAAGGGTTTTGCATTCGCAAAATCGTGTTAGTGGCGATTTCATCTTCTTAAAATCCTAAATCGCGTTCAATTTCTTCCATTTCTATGATGTCGTTAGCTTCTTGCAAAGAAGGAACAACAATTAACTTTGTTGGGACAGCATTAAAATCAATTCCTTCGGCAACAATTACAAATGATTTCTTTCCTTTTTGGTGAGCTTTTGATAAATCAGAAAACAATTTAATATCCTTTAAAGTAACTTCTTTATCATGAGTAATGTCTAGAATTAAATTTTGAGATTTAAAACTATTGTGCTCATGTGTTACTTTTTCAAGAAATGAATTTACATTACCTTGAGTATCCTTTATTGTCGTTGTATGTCCTTTTTGATCTACTTTCATTTGATAAAAGTTAATTATTTATTTAAAAGTTTATATGCTATAGCAAAATTTATCAACCCAAAAATTACAATTTGATAAATAAATGTTTTATAAAAATCTGAAAAAATTGCAAAAATCAAAATTGAGCATAATGCATATATAAAGATACCTAAATTAAAACTATTTTTTAGTAAAAATAGGTTTGAAATTAAAAAAATTAGAAAAACTGTACTATAAAAAATAGCGACAAAAATCATATGTTGACCAGGTTTCCTAAAAATAAATTCCAATAAAAAACAACAAATAAGAAAACCTAAAACAATTAAATTAGCATTTAGATACTTTAACTTATTTGACATCCAACTTTATTTAATTTTTTATTTTACTTGCCAATAAATAAATCACTGCCATTCTAATCGCAACTCCATTTTCAACTTGATCTAAAATTACCGATTGTTGAGAATCTGCTACATCTGAAGTAATTTCAACTCCACGATTTATTGGTCCTGGGTGCATGATTACTATTTCTTTATTTAACGAATCTAATAACGCTTTATCGACACCATATTGTTGTGCATATTCTCTAGTTGATGGAAAGTAATTTACATCCATACGTTCGTTCTGAACTCGAAGCATATTGGCAACATCACACCATTCTAGAGCTTTTCTTAAATTAGGTTCAACAGAAACTCCTAGACTTTCAATATATTTTGGAATTAATGTTTTTGGTCCGCATACTTTTACTTCGGCACCTTGCATTTGCAAAGCATAAATATTTGAAAGTGCTACACGCGAATGCAAAATATCACCTACAATAACCACTTTTTTTCCTGCAACTTCACATAATTTTTCTCTAATCGAAAAACTATCTAACAAAGCTTGTGTTGGGTGTTCATGAGCACCATCTCCTGCATTAACAATACTTGCTTTAACATTTTGAGATAAAAAATAAGCAGCTCCAGGATTGGCATGACGCATCACCACCATATCCACCTTCATTGAAAGAATATTGTTTACTGTATCAATTAGTGTTTCACCTTTTTTAACCGATGATTGTGCTGCTGAAAAACTAATAACATCTGCTGAAAGTCTTTTCTGCGCTAATTCAAATGATAATTTTGTTCTCGTACTGTTTTCAAAAAAGATATTAGCAATAGTAATATCTCTCAAAGAAGGTACTTTTTTAATTGGACGATTGATGACTTCTTTAAAATGGTCAGCCGTTTCAAAAATCAAATCGATGTCTTCTTTTACAAGGTATTTTATTCCTAATAAATGGTTTACACTTAATTCTTTCATTTATATAGTTAGTTGTGTTGTAGTTGTAATTACTTTTTCTAAATCAAATAAACAGCATCTTCACCATCATTTTCAATCCAGCAAACTTTCACTTTTTCATTATTTATGGCATCTACTTGCCTTCCTCTATAATCGGGTTGTATTGGTAAATGACGACTAAATCTTCTGTCAATTAAAGTCAGAAGTTCTACTTCAGATGGTCTTCCAAACGATTGAATTGCGGTTAAAGCTGCATTAATGCTTCTTCCTGTATACAAAACATCATCAATGAAAACCACTTTTTTATTTTCTACTAAAAAATCTATTTGGGTTTTATTGGCTTCTAATGGTTTTTCACCTCGACGAAAATCATCTCTAAAAAATGTTATGTCTAAAAAACCAAGTTGAATGCTTGCTACTTTATATTCTTGCTCTAAAATTTGCTTAATTCGCTCTGCCAGAAACTTTCCTCTTGGTTGCAAACCTATTAAAACGGTTTCAGAAAAATCAAGATGCTTCTCAATTAACTGACAAGCCAAACGATGTAGAATGATGTTAACTTCTTTTGCAGTGAGTAATATTTTTTGACTCATAATGAAGTGGTTGTTTGGTGTGTAAAAGTAAATAAAATTATTTGAAGCTACTAATTCGTTGCGCATAAAAAATCCCTTTACTACTAGCAAAGGGATTAATTTTATTTCTTTCTCTATTTATTTTGAAATCCAATCTACAATTTCTGCATCTGTAGGAAGTACTTGTGGCGAAACTACTTTTTCTAATTCACCATTTTCATTAATTAAATATTTTTGAAAATTCCATTCTACTTGACTGTCTTGCAAACCGTTTCTAGATTTTTGAGTTAAGAATTGGTACAATTCACACATGTCACTTCCTTTTACAGAAACCTTACTCATCATAGGAAAAGTTACACCATAATTTTTCTGACAAAAGGCTCCAATTTCATCATTTGTTCCAGGTTCTTGTTGTCCAAAATTATTAGCAGGAAATCCAATAATTACAAAATTTTTGTCTTTGTATTTTTCATAAATTGCCTCTAAGTCTTTGTATTGTGGAGTCAATCCGCATTTAGAAGCCGTATTTACAATTAGTATTTTCTTTCCTTTTAAAGAAGCAAAATCAAATTCATCGTCACTTAAATCTTTAACCTTAAATTGGTAAATGTTTTCTTTATTCATAGTTTCAGTTTTTGCAATCAACTCAGATTTAGCATTTGTTTGTGCTTCATTTTTACAACTAACAAGCATAAATACGGATAACAATGCTATAAATTTTGTTTTCATAGTTATTTATTTTTTTTATAAAATTACGTAATAAAGTCAGGTGTAGTTCAATTATCAATATATAAATAAATGTTAAATTTTATATTTTATAAAACCATAAGTTGTCACTTTACGTACATAAAATTACTCTAAATAATTTTATTAATTTTGAACAAACCCAAAAGCTTATGACACAAGAACAACTGATTCCGCTAATTTTAAAGAAAGACGACCGAGCGTTTACTATCATGTATGATATGTAATCAAAAAGTCTGTTTGCAGTAATT
>JAAFHW010000116.1 GCA_013298525.1 Flavobacteriia bacterium | reverse complement strand
GAAAATTATGAGTTTCAGCTTTTAATGAAAGTACAGAATCAAATTCTTTTTCTTGGTAAAAATCAGGTTTGTCTGCACTTTTTGGAGCAAACTGAGTCACTTTCGGACCTTTTACAAAAGCCACATTATCTTTGTAAGCTGAAACAATATCGTTCGGATTTTCAGAAGATGTTTTCTTGATTAATTTGAAAAGAGAAGTTTCTTTTTCAATTCCATCAATAATAAAAGTTCCGTTGAAAATTTTATGACGACAATGTTCAGAATTAGCTTGTGAAAACGCAAAAATTTCTGAATCTGTTAATTTTCTATTTAATTTTTTAGATAAGTTCTCTAAATAAATAACTTCTTCATCGTTTAGCGCCAAACCTTCTTGCTTGTTGTAAGCGGAAATATCTTCTATCTCTAAAATTGCTTCTGGTTGAATATTGATAGTAAAAATATCTTGATTTAATTCTGAATATTTTTGCAAAAGCATTGGATCAAAATCAGAGAAATCACTTGAAACTTTTTCAAACTCTTCAATTCTGATGATGCCTTCGATTCCCATATTTTGGGTAATTTCTGCAGCATTCGTACTCCAAGGAGTAACCATTGCGGCACGTGGACCAACAAAAAAATCCGCAAGTACGGATTTATCTATTTTATGTGCGTTGCCAAAAAGCCAATTTAATTTTGAGATAGTTTCTGCTGATAATTCGTTTTGCGTTTGAACAGCAAATACAGTAGCGGTTTCGTTTCCGAAAAAGTGAATCATTGTGTTGTGTTGTTGTGGTAGAGACAAGCCAGTGACTTGTCTGTACAATGTTGTGGTGCAAATTTAAGTCAAATAGTGTGGAGTGCCAAAAAAGAAGTAAATAGTTTTTAACGAGTTTTTGACAATTTTGAAAAAAAAACTTCCGAATTAACGGAAGCTTTTCAAATCTTTATTCTAAAATTATTCGTTTGGTAATCGATTGGTTTTCATGAGAAACTTTTACTAAATAAATTCCCGATTGTAAATGAGATAAGTTATAGTTGGTTTCTGTACTGTTTTTGTTTTCATAAACTTTTTTACCCATTGCAGAAAAGATTTCAATAGAGTACTCTACTTTAGAAATATTTAGATTTAAGGTAAAATTACCGTTTGAAGGATTTGGAGAAATACTAAAATCAATTTCTTCATTGTTTGTTAAGTTTAATCTATTTCCAATTCCTGTACAAGAATCTACGGTAAGAATATCCCAGTCTGTAGTTTTATTGAATGTTGTTTTTGGAACTGCAACCGTTGATTTTCTTCTTAAAGTTTCATCTGCAGAAAAATTGGCTGTTCCTCCACTAAAAGTTCCAATAATATCAATTAGAACACCATTTTTGAATAATCCAACGGCATCATTTCCGTTGAATGTTAATTCACTTCCAGCACTTGAATAATTTGCAGAAGCAACTGCGTAGCATGCACTACTGATACTTGAGTGAACCATAACATATTTTGCACCATTTGCCAAAGTTCCAGATAGTGTAATTCCTGTACTCCAAGAACCAGCACCATTAGTTTGTTTTTTTACAACATAACTAGATAAACTTACTGAACTTCCAGTATTGTTAGCAATTTCTAACGCTTTATTATTTGATGAACCCTCTAAATATTCAGAAAAATATAAATCGGTTACTAATGAAGCTGAATTTGTTGTGGTATTTATTGTTGAACTATTTGTAGAATTTCCAGCAGCATCTTTTGCTTTTACATAAAAGGAGTATGCTGTTGCAGCTGTTAATCCTGTTATAGAAGTTGAAGTTGTAGTTACAGATGTTTTTAAAGCTCCATTCATATAAACATCATAACCGGTAACGCTAACATTATCTGTTGAAGCAGTCCATGTTAAATTTAAAGATGATGTTGTAATCGAAGAAGCAACTAAATTGGTTGGAGCTGTTGGTGCAGTTGTGTCTGGTGTTGGAGTAGTTCCACCCCATATCATGCCTACAAATTCAGGACGATCGATATATGGGTTTCTATTTCCTTGACGAGCATAGATTGCATTATTTCTAGCAATTTCTCTTGCACTCACTGGATCTTGATTGTGCCATTGAACTAACATATCTCTAAAAGCAGTTGTAAAAACTTGGTTACTTGTACCATTAAACATAGCATAGGAATAACTTGAAACTGTGTTTTCATAACGAGTAGCGAAATAAAAATACATTCTTGCAATATCACCTTTAAAATCATCTAAAGGTTCAAAAACAGTTCCTGTATAACCAGAAACTGCACTTGTTCCTCTTTTGCTTCCATTTAAAGAAGTCCAAGTTGCAGAAGCTACTTTTCCATGTGGATTATCAGAACGCATTCCATTAACATATCCATCAACAGGTGGAATAAAATGAGCATCAGCATACATTGGTGCTGCAGAGTTAAAAACCGATTGAGGAACAATATGTTCTCTATTATAACAGTATCCTTCAGTTGTATAGGTCCCACACTGATTTGTACTGTACACAAAAATTACAGGATCTGTTCCGGTAGGATTTTCAGAATAATAATCGAAAACAGTATTATCGTTTTCATATTGATTATCACGATCTGAAGTAGCATAGGTAGTCCATAATCCAGCATAACCTCTATCGGTATGACCTTTGATTTTGTTGTAAAGTTGTGTTTTTAAAGTGTAACCAGTTCCGGTTGCTGTGCTGTAATACCCTGTTGGAATTTGAGCAAAAGAATAAAGTGACATAAAGAATGTCAGCATTAGTAGTTTTAGTTTCATAATTAAGTTGATTTTTTGGTTTTATAAAATTATTTATTCCAACAAGTCATTAACCGAGGTTTGCAAAAAGATACTAACAAAAAAACCGTCATTTTGTTAATGACGGTTTTGAATAAGATTTAATTTCAAATTTAAGGAACAAATTGATAAGCACCCAATGCAACATTAGAACTTCGTGAATTTCCAACAATATCATTGAAAGAACTGAATGCAGCATCATTTGTCATTGCTGTATTCCAAGCTTCGCTTAACCATAATTTATTTTTAGACACATTCTTAAACTTCGGATTGAATGTAGAAGAATTAGTTGCAATATGGCAAGATACATAATTTGAAGTTGGACTAGTGTCGCTAAAATTATACATTGGATTGTTTGTAAACTGATTATTGATATTGTTGAATTTAATTAAACAATGATTGAATTTGTAATTAAATAGGGAAGGCGCTTCTGTTTTTTTATCAAGAAACATTTCTATTTGATTACTTCCATAAATAATGCAATTGTTAAAGTTTGCTGCATTCAAATCACTAATATATAGCGTAGTTGAAGTTTCTAAATAATTACTCAAAAGTACAGCAACCTGACTTGAGCTATTCCAGTTATTGTTAAAGGTACAATGTGTGAAATTATAGGAACCACCAAGAGTTGCTGCCAAACTTGCCTCACCACAATAGTTGACAACTAAGTTAGAACCAGTAATTTGAGCATCTCTACCTAAGATGCCTACGTTAGAGCAATTGTATATTTGAGAATTTGTAATGGTAACTTTAGGTTGGTGTGTGTCGTCCTCATCTACAGCTAATCTTTTTTGTGCTAATAATCCAACAGTAGCATTTTTTATAGTAAGATGATTAATGGTGTTAGTATTTAACTCAGATAAAATTATTATTGATCCCCATTGTCCTGGAACATTTGCGAATGAAGGTTCTAATCTGTCTCCTTCAAAAATCACTTCATTAGTTATATTTTCAGGATTGTTAGCAGGTGGATTTCCTCCATTTACTTGTATAGATGCATTTTGATTGACTATCAAACTTGAATTGGCATGAAAATGCACTCTGGCTCCAGCATCAACAACTAATGTTTTTCCATTCGGAACTAAAGCATTGCCATAAACTACATAGGGTTTTGCATTGGTCCAATGGAGTTCATCACCATTTACAGGATCGGTTTCACTTAAATTACTTCCTATAAGTTTAATTTCATTTCCATCAGTATCTAGTCCTAAAGATATATTTTCGTAGGTATATGAATTATCAACATTCTGTGTACGATTTGGATAAATGAAAATTGCATCTTGAATTAAAGTAACCAATTCAACCGTTTGCGGCGCTCCAGTTACATTAGTAAATTGTATTTGGTCAGTGTAAAGAAAATCAGTAGGATTAGCACTTGCTACATCACTTGTAACTTCAATGAAAATGAACAAACTGTCTTTAGCAAGCAATTCTACATTACTAAAAATTTTACCTTGAGCACCAGCATCTCCAGTCATTCCGTCAATCATTAATCGGTACTTAGAGTTGATGCCTTTTCCTAATTGAACTTTAGGAATTGAGATGTCTTTGTCACTTTTGTTGTAAACTTTTAATCTGTAAGTACTTGAACCAATGTTAGTAAAAACCGTATCAAGATAAACCGTATCTTTTGAAAATGATAATCCGCCTGTATTCGGTTCAAATTCAAAGTCTTTTCTACAAGAACTTAGAGCAATAGTTATAAATAATAAAAAAAGTAATTTACGCATGGATCACTGAATTTTGGTAAATGTATGTAATAATTTGAAATTTCAAAAATAGATAACGTCAAAAGTTACTTATTAGTTTACTTCCTAATCAAGTAATTTAAAAATGACTAATTTTGTATAAAATTATTGCTATGTCATTTGATAAAGAGAAGATGTTACAACTATGTAACGAGTGGTCTAAAAATACTTTGATGCAAACATTAGAGATTGAATACATCGACGCTGGAGAAGATTTTCTAGTAGCAACGATGCCTGTAAATCCAAGAGTGCATCAACCCATGGGATTGTTGCATGGTGGTGCTTCTGTTGCTTTAGCAGAAAGCGTTGGAAGTGCAGCATCCATTATGTTTGTTAATCCAGAAAAACAAGAGGTTCGTGGTATTGAGATTTCTGCCAACCATGTTAGAAGTAAACGTGAAGGAATAGTAACAGCTACAGCCAAAATTCTTCACAAAGGAGCAAGTATTCATCTTTGGGAAATTAGAATTGTAGATGAAGCCGATAGATTGATATCGTTATGCAAATTAACGAATATGATTTTACCAAGCAAAGGACGATGAGTTTCTTATTTCAAAAAGTAAAAGAGCAGTTCAATAACAAACTTCCATTTGTTTGTTATTGCAAGCCTAATTCCGACAAGATAATTGCTTTTCTTCAGAAAAATGATGCGTTATCCGAGCTTGAAAATGATAAAAGTGGTTTCGCATTTGTGTCTTTTGATAATCAAAAGCGGTATTTAATTCCTGAAGATAATTCGGATATTTATTTTGAAGAAGTTTCAAATTCTGATTTTATTTTTGAAAATACTTTTAAATCAGAAACCAATTTAGAGGATAAAGTTAAGTTTGAGAGTTTGGTAAAAAAAGGAATTGACTCTATTCAAAATGGAGCATTTGAAAAAGTAGTTTTATCAAGAAAAGAAACCATACAAGTCAATCATTTTGATATTGAATTGGTTTTTAGAAAACTACAATTTAATTACAAATCGGCATTTAAATATTGTTTTTATCATCCTAAAATTGGTTTTTGGATGGGTGCAACACCAGAACAGTTTTTAAAAATTGACGAAAATTTAATTAAAACTGTTTCTTTAGCTGGAACACAATTAAACACTGGTTTAGAATTAGTTAATTGGCAAGATAAAGAAATTGTTGAACAACAAATAGTCACTGATTATATTGTAAATAATTTAAAATCATTTTCAGAAAATGTAACTTATTCGAAACCTTACAATCAGCAAGCAGGAAATTTAGTGCATCTTAAAACAGACATTCAAGCTGAAGTTGAGGATAGGAATAGTATTTCAAATATTATCGATTCATTACATCCAACACCAGCTGTTTGCGGATTTCCAAAAGAGGTTGCCAAACAATTTATTCTTGAAAACGAAGCTTACAACAGAGAATTTTACGCTGGGTTTTTAGGAGAATGGAATAAGGATTTTCAAACCTTTAAAGAAGAACAAACGGATTTATTTGTGAACTTGCGATGCATGAAAATTGAAAATAAAGAAGTAAATTTATATATTGGTTGCGGAATTACAAAAGATAGTAATCCTGAAAAAGAATTTATAGAAACACAAAATAAGTCTTTGACTATTAAAAGTGTATTATGATATAATAGGAATTAGGAATTAGGAATTAGGAATTAGGATTTAGGATTTAGGAAGGTTACATATACAACAATACAATATACATTATTTAAAAATGAAACTAGATATATTAGCATTTGGCGCTCATCCAGACGATGTCGAATTGGGTTGTAGCGGAACTATTGCAAAAGAAATTTCTCTTGGAAAGAAAGTTGGAATTATCGATTTAACTCGTGGTGAATTAGGAACTCGTGGTTCCGTTGAAATTCGTAATTCGGAATCAGCTAAGGCTTCTCAAATTCTAGGTGTTTCTGTTAGAGAAAATCTTGATATGCGAGATGGTTTCTTTGTAAACGATGAAGCACATCAGTTGAAAATCATCGAAATGATAAGAAAGTACCAACCTGAAATTGTGCTTTGTAACGCTATTGATGATAGGCATATCGATCATGGAAAAGGAAGTAAATTAGTTTCTGACGCTTGTTTTTTATCAGGTTTACGAATGATTGAAACAGAATGTAATGGTGAAAAGCAAAGTGCTTGGCGACCTAAAGTTGTATATCATTACATTCAATGGAAAAATTTGGAACCTGATTTTGTAGTAGATATTTCAGGTTTTATGGAAGTTAAAATGCAATCAATTTTAGCTTATGGTTCACAATTTTATGATCCAAATTCTAAAGAACCAG
>JAAFHW010000115.1 GCA_013298525.1 Flavobacteriia bacterium | reverse complement strand
TAAAATTTTATCAAATTCAGGTTTAATGATTTCGCTAGATTTAGTATCTTTTTTTTGACAAGAAGCATTTATAAACAATAAAAAGAGTAAGCAAAATGTAAATATTTGTTTTTTCATTTTTTTCTTTTTTATTTAAAAAATCCCAAAAACCGTTTGGAATTTGGGATTTTATGTATTAGAAATTTATCTGTTAAACAGTTTCTTCTTGTTCTTTATCCAAATAACTTTGAACAATTTCAATGGCATTAGTAACGACGTCGCTTAATGCTGTGATAAATGTTCCATCTTCTGCTGTATCAATAGCGTGTTTGATAGCTTCGGTTTCTTTAGAAATTATTTCGTGAGTTATAGTTCTTCCTGAAGCAGCAATACCTTCCATGATTAAACCAATGATTTCTTCTTCGGTTCTTCCACGTAAATATTTTTCCTGACGGATAATAATGTGGTCAAACATTCGAGCAGCTATGGTAGCACATTCTTTAATATCTTCGTCACGTCGGTCACCAACTCCGGCAATAATTCCGATTTTTTTGGTAGCTTCAACACTACTTAAATATTCTTCAACACCTTTATATCCTGCTGGATTGTGAGCAAAGTCAATCAATACTTTGAATTTCTTAAACTCAAAAATATTCATTCTTCCTGGAGTTTGTGCCGCACTTGGAATGAATGTTTGCAATGACAAACTAATATCTTCTGTTTTAAAACCTTGTAAATAGGCTGCTAAAGTGGCTGCCAAAACATTAGCAATCATAAATTTAGCTTTTCCACCCATTGTTAACGGAACGTGAGTGGCTCTTTCTACACGAATTTTCCATTCGCCTTTTTTGATGGTGATGAATCCGTTTTCATAAACGGCTACGATTTTTCCTTCCTTAGCAAATTGAACTACTTTTGGATTGTTTTCATCCATTGAAAAATAAGCAACATTGCAACTTAATTCGTTTGCGATTTTCAAACATTGGTCGTCTTCTGCATTAAGAATTGCCCAACCATCTTTTTTGATGCTACGAACAACGGTAGCTTTTACACGAGCTAAATCATCTAAAGTATGAATATCTGATAATCCTAAATGGTCTTCTTGAATGTTGGTAATAATTCCGATATCACATCGACTGAAACCTAAACCTGAACGAAGAATTCCGCCACGAGCCGTTTCTAGAACTGCAAATTCTACCGTTGGATCTTTCAAAATATATTCAGCAGAAATTGGTCCTGTAGTGTCACCTTTTTCCATCAAATGGTTTTGAACATAAATTCCATCAGATGTTGTGAAACCTACACGATAGCCATTATTTTTTACAATATGTGCCATTAAACGTGTCGTTGTAGTTTTTCCGTTAGTTCCTGTTACGGCAATAATCGGAATTCTACTAGGTTTTCCTGGAGGATAAAGCATATCAATTACTGGAGCAGCTACGTTTCTAGGCAAACCTTCGCTAGGAGCTAAGTGCATTCTAAAACCTGGTGCAGCATTAACTTCAAGAATACAACCGCCTGTTTCCTTTAATGGTTGCGTTAAATTTTCTGCCATGATGTCAACTCCACAAATATCTAATCCGATTACTCGAGAAATTCTTTCGCAAAGGAAAATATTTTCTGGATGCATCATGTCGGTAATATCAACAGAAGTTCCACCTGTACTCAAGTTTGCCGTTGATTTTAAATAAACAACTTCGTCTTTTCTTGGAACTGTTTCTAAAGTATACCCTAATTTTTCTAGTAAATCAGTGGTATCTCTATCAACATCGATTTGAGTTAAGACATTTTCATGTCCATAACCACGTCTTGGGTCAAGGTTGGTTTCTTCTATTAATTGTTGAATGGTTTGTTTTCCATCTCCTTTTACGTGAGCTGGTTCTCTTTTTGCTGCTGCAACTAATTTATTATCAATGATTAAAACTCTAAAGTCATAACCTGTGATGAATTTTTCTACAATAACTCTATGACTGTATTTTTTAGCATAAGCCAAACCTTCAACTGCATCTTCCCAAGTTTTTACGTTGATTGACGCACCTTTTCCGTGATTTCCGTCTAATGGTTTTAATACAATTGGATAACCAATTTTCTTTACAACTGCTTCTAAATCTTCTTCATCAACACAGATTCCGCCACTTGCGACAGGAATAGATGCTGCGTCTAACATTTTTTTAGTTTGCTCTTTATTACATGCAATATCTACAGCAATACTACTCGTTTTACAAGTAATTGTTGCTTGAAAACGCATTTGGTTTACACCATAACCTAATTGTACTAATGAATTTGTTCCTAAACGAATCCATGGAATATCTCTTGCAACAGCTTCTTCAACGATACTTCCTGTTGAAGGTCCAAGACGAACGCGCTCACGAATTTCACGCATTTTCTGAATATCTTCTTCAGGATTGTAATCCGTTCCATCTATTAGGGCTTCAGCAATTCTTACTGCTGCTTCTGCTGCGTATAAACCTACGTTTTCTTCTGTGTAGCTAAAAACAACATTATATATTCCTGGAGTTTTGGTTTCACGAGTTCTTCCGAAACCGGTTTCCATTCCGGCAAGGGTTTGAATTTCTAAAGCAATATGCTCAATAACGTGTCCCATCCAAGTTCCTCTATCAACACGAGAGAAGAATCCACCGCGACATCCTTCTGAGCAACGATGCTCAATCATTGTAGGAAACATGGCTTCAATTCGTTCACGAAAACCTTCAATTTTATTTGTAGGACGTTCTTCTAATTCTTCTAAATCTAATCGCATTTGGATTAGCTTTTTTCTTTGTACACTCCAAATATTTGGTCCACGTAACGCTTGAATTTTATCGATCTTCATATTCTATTGGTATTTTGTTTTGTATTGATTGTAATGGATTTGTTAAAAATAGAAAATATTTATTATTATGAAACATTTTTTATGAGAAAAAGTTTGTTTTTTATTTGATTTATTATCGTTGTGTTGATTTTTAGGGATTTGCTTTGCCTTTTGCAAGCTAAATTAATAGAAATTCTTTTGAAAAAATGAATAAAATGCAATGCAAATGCCGTTTAGCCCTGATTGAAGCGGCACCTTGTAGAGCGTAAAGCAGGAACATGGTTAATAAGTAGTCAATAAGTTTCGCTTCAAAAAGTAATAAAACGTTTGCGAAATATTATGAAATAGTTATTTTTACCACATGAAAATACAAGGAAAACTAATAATAATAGGTGGCGCTGTTGATAAAGGCAGTTTTACCGAAACAAATCTAGATAAAGACGCTCCAAAAAATTTAAACTTTTTTGAAGAGGGAATTTTGAAAAGAATCATAAAAGAATCCGCTAAGAAAGAGTTATCTAGGATTGAAGTTATCACTACGGCATCAAAAATTCCGAGAGAAATTGGTCCAGAATATGTAAAAGCTTTTAGTTATTTGGGTGCGAATAATGTTGATGTTTTGTATATCGAAAAGCGTGAACAAGCAAGCGAACCTGAAATTTTAGAGCGATTAAAAGCTGCTGATGTAGTAATGTTTACTGGTGGTGATCAATTGCGATTGACTTCTATTTTAGGTGGAACACCATTTGATGATATACTGATTGATAAATACAGAAATACTGATTTTATTTATGCTGGAACATCGGCTGGAGCTGCTGCTGCTAGTAATAATATGATTTATCAAGGAAGTAGTCAGGAAGCTTTATTAAAAGGTGAAGTGAAGATTACATCTGGTTTAGGATTAATTGATGATGTTGTAATTGATACGCATTTTGTGCAACGCGGTAGGATTGGAAGGTTATTTCAAGCTGTTGTTGGAAATCCAAAAGTTTTAGGTATTGGACTAGGAGAAGATACAGGTTTGTTGATTTTGAACGGTCGACAAATGGAAGCTATCGGTTCTGGACTTGTAATTTTAGTTGATGGAAGAGAAGTGAAAGACACTAATTTGACTCAGGTTGAACTAGGAAAACCTATATCTATAAATCATTTAGTAACTCACGTGATGAGTAAGCATGATACTTTTGATTTGGATACTTTTAAAATGACTATTAATAGTTCGCAATACGTTTAATTCCATATTAAATATTAGATAGCTGATATCAAATATTTAAAATCTAATATCTAAAATGAAAATAATAATTCACGGCGGTTTTTTTTCTGAATCTTCAACAAGTCATGAGACTAAAATTGCTAAGCAAAATGCTTTATTGAGAATTGTAAAGGATTCTTATGAGTATTTGAAAACGCATTCGGCTGTTGAAACGGTAGTTTATGCTGTTTCGTTATTAGAAGATGACGAATTGTTTAATGCCGGAATTGGTTCGCAGATTCAAAGTGATGGAAAAATCAGAATGAGTGCTTCTTTGATGGATGGAACAACTCAAAAATTCAGTGGCGTTATCAATATTGAGGAAGTGAAAAATCCTATTCATGTGGCTTTAGAATTGATGAAAGTTGACGATAGAGTTTTGGGTGGAAGTGGAGCAACCAACTTTGCAAGACAACACGGATTTGAAAAGTTTTCTACTGAAATTCCTCAGAGAAGAGCCGAATATGAAGCAAAATTAGCGGCAACAGGAACAGGGACTGTAGGTTGTGTGGCTTTAGATACCAATGGAAATCTTGCTGCTGCAACTTCTACTGGAGGAAAGGGATTTGAAATTCCAGGAAGAATATCAGATAGTGCTACGGTTGCTGGAAATTATGTGAATGAGTTTTGTGGCGTGAGTTTGACTGGAGTTGGAGAAGATATTGTAAGTAATGCAACTGCTGCCAAAATTGTTACACGTGTTACTGATGGATTTTCTTTAGACAAAGCATTCGAAAAAACTTTCGCAGAATTGAAACCTTATGATGGTTTTGCTGGAGCAATTGCTATTGACAAAAACGGTAACATGTTTCATCAGGATTCACATCCTAGTATGGTTTTTGCGAGTTATGATGGTGAGAAGGAAGAAGTTTTTAATTAAAAAATAAGTATAAATGAAAAACCGATAAGTAATGCTTATCGGTTTTTTTTATTTTAAATTCGTGGTTATTGTTTTATAATTTTTGCTGTATGCGAGTTGTTTCCTGAAGTAATAGTTAAGAAATACATTCCACTAGATTCATTACTTAAATCGATAGAATCTGTTTGTAATCCATTGGATTTATCAGCTTTAGTTTCTGAAATAATTTGACCTTGAATATTTGTTAGTCTAAGAATTACTGTAGAAGAATCCTCCAAATTATAATTGATGTTTACTATATTATTTGTTGGATTTGGATATACACTAATTGTTGTTTTATCTAATAAAGCTGTATTGTTTGATAATGTTGTTGTAGGACATCCTACAGATTGCAATGTGTTATTAGAAACCCAAGTTCCAACACCTAACTGACCTTCAATTCCTCTTCCAGTTGACCATAATGAGGTTGTAGTTTCCATGGCAAGTGAATGAACATCTCCTGCAGAAATAGCAAACCATGTGTTACTTGTTCCAACTTGATTTAGAATATTCACAGCAGTGTTGTTTCCTAATCCTAATTGTCCACTTGAATTGAATCCACCAGACCAAAGAGTATTATCATTTTTGATAGCTAATGAGAAACTATTTCCTGCAGAAATTGCAATATATTGAGTTACTACTCCTGAATTACTGAAACTAATAGGTACCATTACATTTGAAGCAGTATTTGTACCATCACACAATTGACCATTCGTATTATTACCGAAAGTAAATAAGATTCCACTAGAATCTAAAGCCATACTATGATCCCAACCAGCTGAAATTTCTGCCCAATTATTTGAAGTTGAAACTGCTATTGGAAATAAACTATTAGTATTGGTTCCATTTCCAAATTGCCCAAAAGTATTATTACCCCAAGCGTAGATGAACCCTGCATTATCGATTGCTAATGAATGTTGATTTCCTGCATCAATTTTTAACCAATTTGAAGCTGTTCCAACTTGAACAGGAAGGTTTTGATCGATTAGATTATTTATTCCCAACTGTCCAAAATTATTTAATCCCCAAGACCATAATGTACCATTTGTCTTAATTGCTAAGCTAAATCTATTTCCTGCTGAAACTGTCAACCAATCATTAGCAGTTCCAACTTGAGTTACTGTCCATGTTGCAGAATTAAATAAACCATTTCCAAGTTGTCCGAATTGTCCATTTCCCCATGACCATAATGTTCCATTTGTTTTTACGGCTAGTGTGTGAACATTTCCAGTGGAAACTGTAGCCCAATCATTTGCTGTTCCAATTTGGATTGGTAGATTTTGATTAGCCATATTTCCGTTAAGACCTAATAGATTTCCATTTTGTCCCCAACCCCAAAGAGTTCCGTCTATTTTAATTCCCATAGAGAAATTTTGCCCTGCTGAAACCATGCGCCAGCATCCTGTACCTGTTTGCCCAAAAGTTGATAATGTAAATAATAGAGCAATAACTGTTGTAAGTAATATTCGTTTCATAATAGTTTGATTTTAAAGGTTAATTCAACTATATATCAATGAACTTTTTCATTTGTTACCCATAAGAAGATAATATTTTTTAAATATCTGATAATAAATGAATTACGAAGCTAGCATTTTATTTAATACAATTCAGTTTTTGTTATTAATATTTAAATTTAGGGGTTAACTAAAAACAAAAAATCCCAACCTTTCGATTGGGATTTTCTATATGTAAGTAAGTTAAACAGGTTGTACAAACGTTTTTTATTTCACTTTTTTCACAACAGCTTTGAAAGCTTCTGGGTGATTCATTGCTAAATCTGCAAGAACTTTACGGTTCAATTCGATACCGTTTTTCTTAACTAATCCCATGAATTGAGAGTAAGACATTCCTTCTAAACGTGCTCCAGCGTTAATACGTTGAATCCATAAAGAACGGAAGTTTCTCT
>JAAFHW010000114.1:1571-7045 GCA_013298525.1 Flavobacteriia bacterium | reverse complement strand
GAATATTTTGATTTTATTTTTTAGTTTCTAAAAGAAGCTCTAGAACCACCAACTGCGAATATTGCATCCATTCTAGCTTTTTGTCCTAAAGAGAACATATACATCCCTCTATCATCTGTGTAATCCATGTAGTTCATTGTCATCTCTACTGGAGTACCAGAACAAGTACTTAAATGAGGATATGTTGGAACTCCATAATTAGCAGTATTGTGAGTAGGTGTATCAGCTACTAAGTCGCTTCCGCAAGTTGCATCACCCCAAATATGACGTAAATTCATCCAGTGACCAACTTCGTGAGTAGCAGTTCTTCCTAAGTTATATGGATAAGTTGCTGTTCCTGTAGTTCCTAAATATTTAGAATCTATTACAACTCCATCAGTTGCTGAAGCACCTCCAGGAAATTGAGCATATCCAAGAATTCCACCACCAATGGTACAAACCCAAAGATTAAGTTTAGTTGTTGGTGTAATAGGAGCTAAACCACCACGATTAGTTTTCTTCATAGCATCAGCAGTACCCCAAGATGTTTTGGTAGTAGATTTTCTTATTACTTGATCTAAAACAAAAGAAATACCAACATTAGCTTTAACACCAGAGAATAATGCAGGAACTTGATTGTAATCAGGGTTTGTAGCATTAAAATCTTGATTTAAAACATCGATTTGTGATTGAATTTGAGCCAAAGAAATATTTTCAGCAGTAGTTCTGTATAAAACATTAACTACAACTGGAATTTCAATTTTTCCATTAACTAATCTATAGTTTGGATTATTTTTTGTGAAATTTTCAGTAAACTCTTCGATTTTATTCATTCTCAGAGCCATTTCAGGATCTTCTCTCAATTGTCTTTCCAATACTTCCTGAGAGGCACATTGTCTTTGAGCTGCATTGTTCTCTGCAACAACTTTTGAATCTTCACTTTGACAAGAGAAAAGCATCGCTAATAATGATGCTGATAAAAGGATTTTTTTCATAAAAATAAATTTAGGTTTAATTAATAGTTATGCAATTTTATAACATATTAATTACAAATAAAAATATTTTTATCATTTTATTTTATAAAATCGATGAAATACACCATCATTAATTGCTGAATATATAATTTAGAATATTAGCTCCCATTTTCAATGCTTTTTCTCTAACTTCTTTAGGGTCGTTATGAACATCGGCATCTTCCCAACCATCTCCTAAATCACATTCAAAAGTGTAAAGTAGTACTAATCTGTTGTTTTCAAAAATACCAAAGGCTTGTGGTCTTTTTCCGTCGTGTTCATGTATTTTAGGCAAACCACTAGAGAAAACAAAAGGACCTTGAAAAATAGCATGATTTGCAGGAATTTCAATTAAGTTATTGTTGGGAAAGATTTTCTTGATTTCTTTTCTTATGAATTCATCCATTCCAAAATTATCATCAATATGGAGAAATCCTCCTGATAGCATATAGTTTCTTAAATTCAATATTTCAGCATCATTAAATACTACATTTCCGTGACCTGTCATGTGAACAAACGGATAGGAAAATAAATCTGGACTTCCTGGCTCAACAGTAGCTGGTTTTGTTTTGATTTTAGTATTAATATTCTGGTTGGTAAACTTAATTAAATTTGGAAGTGATGTTGGGTTTGCATACCAATCGCCACCTCCATTATATTTCATTAATGCAATTTCTTGGGAATAAGAAAAAGAGGAAATTAAGACTAATATTAAAAAAACTTTTTTCATTGAATTTATTCGTTTAATAGTGCTACACTATGGCAAGCTACGACAGCTGCCGTTTCTGTTCGTAATCTTGTTTTACCCAAAGATACTGGAATGTAATTGTTTTCCAAAGCTAATTGAATTTCTTTTGTAGAAAAATCACCTTCTGGACCAATTAATAAAGTAATATTTTCATTAAGAATTAATGCCTCTTTTAATGATTTTTTGTCTGTTTCTTCACAATGTGCAATTAATTTTTGACCTTTAAAATCCTTTTTTATAAACTCTTTACAGGTAATTGGTTCGTTCAATTTTGGAATATAATAATGTAAAGATTGCTTCATTGCTGATTCAATAATCTTTTGAAATCGATCATTTTTTACAACTTTTCTTTCAGAATGTTCGCAGATTATTGGTGTTATTTCTTGAATGCCAATTTCTGTAGCTTTTTCCAAAAACCATTCATAACGTTCATTCATTTTGGTAGGAGCAACGGCTAAATGTAATTGTACTTTAGATGGTTCTTCTTTTTCAAATGAAAGAATCGTAACTGTACATTTTGAATCAGAAGCCAAAGCTATTTCAGTTTTGAATATAAAACCTAATCCATTGGTTACAAATAAAATATCACTCTCTTTCTTACGTAATACTTTAATTATATGTTTGCTTTCTTCTTTGTCAAAAACAAAAGAAGTATCTTTCTCTGAAATAGTTGGATTATAAAATAATTGCATATTAAAATTCTATTCTTGCTTTAGAAACTATGGAAGCATCATTAAACCTGTTTTCTAGATATTTTTGATAACCAACAATCCCAATCATGGCTGCATTATCTGTTGTGTATTCAAATTTTGGTATAAATGTTTTCCAGCCATATTTTCCTTCTGCATTTTTCAAAGTTTCTCTAATTCCTGAATTTGCAGAAACACCGCCACCAATAGCTATTTGTGTAATTCCTGTCTCTGCAACAGCCATTTTTAATTTCTCCATCAATATTTCAATAATGGTGTGTTGAATAGAAGCACAAATATCAGCTTTATTTTCTTCAATAAAGTTTGGATTTTCTAAAACATTTCTTTGAATAAAATACAAAATTTGGGTTTTGAGTCCAGAAAAACTAAAGTTTAATCCATCCACTTTTGGTTTTGTAAATTGATATTTTTTCGGATTTCCTTCTTTGGCAAATTTATCAATCAAAGGTCCGCCAGGATAGGGAAGTCCCATTATTTTAGCAGATTTATCAAAAGCTTCTCCTACAGCATCATCAGTTGTTTCGCCGATAATTTCCATATTAAAAAAGCTATTTACTTTAACAATCTGAGTATGTCCTCCAGAAATTGTTAAAGCTAAAAAAGGAAACTCTGGTTTGTCAAAACCTTCCTCATCAATAAAATGTGCCAAAATATGAGCATGCATATGATTCACAGCTATCAATGGAATATCAAGCGAAAGCGAAAGCGATTTTGCAAAAGAAGTTCCTACTAAAAGCGAACCCATAAGACCTGGACCTTGAGTAAAAGCTATTGCACTTAGTTGATTTTTATTGACATTAGCTCTCTTTAAAGCCATATCAACAACTGGAACAATGTTTTGTTGGTGCGCTCTTGAAGCCAATTCAGGCACAACACCACCATATTCTTCATGTATTTTTTGACCAGCAACAACATTCGATAAAACTTTATTATTTCTTAAAACAGCAGCAGCAGTATCATCACACGAACTTTCAATTGCGAGAATAAAAACATCATTATGTAACATTGGGCACAATTTTTGAATTATATTTGAATAACCATTATAAAACGATTATTTTTACAACGAATACAAAAGTAACTATTTTCGGGGTTTCTTATTCAATGCCAAAATTAAATTTTGAAAGAAAAAAAAGTAAATACTCGTTTTAAAAAAATCAGAAAAATTGTTTTTCGCGTTTTTCTTGCGCTTTTATTTCTGTTATTATTGACTGGTATTGCTCTTTCGTTGCCATCAGTTCAAACAAGAATTGCCCATTACTATACTGAAGAACTTAACAAACAATACGGAACTAATATTTATGTAGACCAAGTTGAAGTTACCATATTTGGAGGTGTTCAAATGAAAGGTGTTATGGTTAAAGACGAGAAAAAAGACACCTTGATTTTTGCTAAAAGAATAATTACAAACATTTTAGACTCTAAAAGATTGTTAGATGGCGATTTGCTTTTTGGAGACATTAAAGCAGATGAACTAACTTTAAATGTAAAAACATACAAAGGTGATAAAGATACCAATCTTGATAAATTTGTTGCTGCATTTGATGATGGTAAACCTTCTTCTGGTAAGTTTTTAATGACTTCTGATAAAATTACCTTAGTAAATAGCCGTTTTATTCTGCATGATTACAACAGAGAAAATCCAAAAGATGTTGATTTTACTCAGCTTAATGTATCAGCTACAGATTTTAAAATTCAAGGACCAGATGTAACTACAAATATAAAAGACATGTCTTTCAAAGACCATCGAGGATTGTTTGTCGAGAATTTAAAATCTAAATTTACCTACACAAAGAAGAACATTAGATTAGAAGAAACTAGTATTAAAACCGCTCAATCTGATTTTGAAGGAGAGGTTATATTGAAATATGATAGAAAAGATTTTGCCGATTTCAATAACAAAGTAATTTTTGATGTAAATTCTAAAAAAGCAACCATAGCTTCTAATGATATTCGTTATTTTTATGATGAATTGGGTAAAAATCAACTCTTCGATTTTAGAGGTAAAGTCGATGGTACTTTAAATGATTTCACAATTAAAAACTTAAAATTAAAGGATACAAGAAATTCAGAGATTGTTGGAGATGTAAACTTTAAAAATCTTTTTGCTAAAAAAGGACAAGGAGAATTTTACATGAATGGTTCATTCGATAAAGTAACTTCTAGTTATGAAAATCTAGTATCAATTCTACCGAATGTTTTAGGAAAAAAATTACCTTCTTCTTTGAAAAAGTTAGGCCAATTTAATCTAAATGGAGATGCCGAGATTACTACGAAAAGTATCGATGCCGATTTTGATTTACAAACAAGATTAGGTAATGTTTCTTCAAAACTTTTAATGACGGATATTGATAACATTGACAATGCTTCTTATTCTGGTAATATAGTTTTAGATAACTTTGATGTAGGTAGTTTTTTAAACAGAAAGGATATTGGAAAAGTTTCAATGGATGTTGATGTAGATGGAAAAGGATTTGTTGAAAAATACCTTGACACAAAGTTTTCAGGTGAAGTAAAAAGCGTTAGATATAATGGCTATACTTACAAAAATATTTTAGCCGATGGAAGTTTTAAAAAACCAATTTTTAAAGGAAACATTAATGTTAATGATCCTAATTTATTTTTTGATTTCAATGGAATAGTTGACCTAAGTAAAAAAGAAAATATATATGACTTTCATGCTAAGGTAGATTATGCAAATCTTAAAAATTTAAACTTCATGAATGATGAAGTATCCGTTTTTAAAGGCGATGTTGTCATGAAAGTTACTGGAAGTAATCTCAATAATATGAGAGGTGATGTTGTCATTACAAATGCGTCCTATCAAAATCCTAAAGACATTTATTTCTTTGATAATTTAACCGTTAATTCAAGTTTTGATGCTGAAAATATTAGAACAATTTCATTGTATTCACCAAATGAAGTTAATGGAAAAGTAGAAGGTAAATTTGATATCAATCAAATACCAGGTATGATTGAAAATTCGTTAGGAAGTTTATACACCAATTACAAACCAAATAATCTAAA
>JAAFHW010000114.1:0-1561 GCA_013298525.1 Flavobacteriia bacterium | reverse complement strand
TTAATAAAATTATAGAAATTATTAATCCTGATATATCGTTCAGTGATGACGCTGTTATTAACGGAATTATTAAGTCGGATGATAATGATTTTAAATTGAATTTCACCTCCAAAACTATTGATGCTTTTGGAACACATTTAGATAAAGTGTTACTTGAAGTAGACAATAAAAATCCATTGTATAATACTTATGTTCAAATGGATAGTATCAAAGTTAAAAACTATAAAATAAGAGATTTTTCACTTATTAATGCTACTTCCAAAGATACTTTATCGTTTAGAACAGAGTTTAAAGGAGGCGAAAAAGGAAATGACTTTTATAATTTAAATTTATATCACACCATTGATAAAAATAACCAAAACATTGTCGGTTTTAACAAATCTGAAATGATGTTTAAGGACTTTCTTTGGTATATAAATGAAGAGGAAAACGATAAAAACAAAATAGTTTTTGATAAAAAGTTAAGTAGTTTCACTTTTGATGATATTGTAGTTTCTCACGAAAATCAATCCATAGCATTAAAGGGATTATTGAGTGGAAAAACAGAGAAAGACATTCAACTAACATTTCATGATGTGAACCTAAACAAGGTTACACCTGATGTAAAACAATTTAAGTTTGATGGAAATCTAAATGGCGAAGTGTTTCTAAAACAAAAAAACGCCATTTATCAACCAACTGCATCTGTTGAAATAAGTAATCTTATAATAAACGACAACGAGTTAGGAAACTTAAACCTAGATATTGCAGGAAATAACGATTTCACCAGATTTGATATTGAATCAAAAATTGAAAATGAAAATTTCAAATCATTTACTGCTGATGGAAATCTTCAAATTGTAGATAATTCTACATTAATTGATTTGGATTTAAATTTCCAAAAATTCAATTTAGGTGTATTGGGTAATCTTGGTGGCGAAGTATTATCTAATATTAGAGGCTTTGTTTCAGGTAAAGCTAGTTTGAGTGGAGACGTTAATAATATTGATTACAACGGAAGATTATTTGTTAATGATGCTGGAGTAACCATTCCATATTTGAATGTTGATTATGCTCTTAAAGATAATTCAATTATTGATGTTACTCAAAATAAATTCATTATCCAAAAAACTAAAGTAAATGATACTAAATTCAATACTGAAGGTGATTTGCAAGGATTTATAAAACACAAACAATTTGGCGATTGGGAATTAGATTTAACAATTGATTCCAATAATATTCTTGCTTTAGATACACAAGATAAAGAAGATGTGGCCTATTTTGGTAGAGCATTCATAGATGGTTATGCAACGATTAAAGGTCCAACAAATGGATTAGAAATTAATGTCAATGCTAAGTCTAATAAAGGAACCGATATTAAGATTCCTATTAATGATGCTGATGCAGTTAGTGAAAATAACTACATACAATTCTTGACCAAAAACGAGAAATTAGGTCTTAATACAAAACAAGCAGAGTTTATTAGAAACTACAATGGACTTCAAATGAATTTTGAGTTTGATATCACTACAGATGCAAGTATCGAAGTTATTCTTGACAGAGATTCTAAACACGGTATGAA
>JAAFHW010000113.1:4894-7217 GCA_013298525.1 Flavobacteriia bacterium | reverse complement strand
AAAAGATATTTATAGAAAATTAAACGGTTTTGATGGTGATTTTTTTGCACATCAAGAAGAAATTGATTTATGTTGGAGAGCATTCAATCTTGGATATAAAGCAAAATATACTTCAAAATCTATTGTTTATCATGTTGGAGGTGCAACTTTGAATGAAGGAAATCCGAAGAAAACATTTTTAAACTTTAGAAATTCTTTGTTAATGCTTTTGAAAAATTTACCGAAAAATAAATTGTTTTCAATAATCTTCCTTCGATTAGTCTTAGATGGAATCGCTGGAATAAAATTTATTTTTCAAGGAAAATTTAAACATTGCTTTGCAATTATAAAGGCACACTTTCATTTTTATCATTTGATTTCCAAAAACTTAAAGAAACGAAACTCTGTTCAAAAAGAAAATTACTTTCATACAAAAAGCATAGTTTACTCCTATTTTGTTAAAGGAGGCAAGGTTTTTGAGAGATAATTAACAATACTTTATAGTAAATGTTCGTTTAAACAATCAAGAAATTGTAATTTTGCAATATCAAAAATCAAATTCATTATGAGAAAAGTAATTTTTATGTTTTCATTGGCTGCATTGACATTAACATCGTGTGGAACCAAAAAGAAACTAGCTGAATTAGAGCAAAAAAATAAAGAGTGTCAGGATTTATTAAATTCTACAACAGTAAAATTAAATATGTGCTTAACAGAAAGAGAAGCACTTGAAAAGCAAAACGAATATTTAAAGAAAAACAATTCCGAGTTGATTAATAATGTTGGGAATATGACAACATTAACTCAACAAGGAGCTGCTAATATTGAAAAAGCATTAGAGTCTATTAAAGAAAAAGATTTGAAAATTTCTAGAATGCAAGATGCTTTAACTAAAAAAGATAGTGTTACGCTAGCATTGGTAACAAGTTTAAAAAGTTCGGTTGGAATTTCAGATCCAGATATTGAAGTTAATGTAGAAAAAGGAGTAGTTTTTATTTCTATTGCTGATAAATTACTTTTCAAAAGCGGAAGTTATGTAGTAAGTGACAGAGCTAAAGAAGTTTTAGCAAAAGTTGCAAAAGTAGTTAACGATAAACCTACATTTGAGTGTATGGTAGAAGGTCATACAGATAGTGTTCCCTTTACAGGTAATGCTGTTTTGTTAGACAACTGGGATTTAAGTGTAAAACGTTCAACTGCAATTGTTAGAGTTTTAACTAAAGATTTAGGTGTAAAACCTTCTCAATTAATAGCTGCTGGACGTGGAGAATATGTGCCATTAGTGGACAACAAAACTGCTGAAAACAGAGCTACCAACAGAAGAACTAGAATCGTTGTTTTACCAAAAATTGACGAGTTCTACGAAATGATTGAAAAAGAAATGAAGAAACAATAAATTGAAGTACGAAGTTAAAAATACGAAGTACGAAATTTGAATATAATAAAACGCCTTGAGAAATCGAGGCGTTTTTATTTTATACCATAATTCAACGGAACCATATCTGCAACTTTTAACTGTGCTATATATCCGGAAAAAATGATGCTCTCTACATTGGAATTATTACCAAACTGATCTACAAAAAAAGTATCGGTTTCAAAGATTATTCTTGATTGTTGTTTCTTCTTGTATAACAAATTGAATTCAGCAACAAACTTCTTCCCTACTAATGATTTATCTTGCTTACTAACAATAACTTGTTTAGAGTCAGAATCTCCAGTTATCTTAAAATGATTATTAGGATTGTCTTGAAACTTACCTACAAACAGAAGAAAATTGTCTTTGTCCCAAACATTGTTTACTAAATTTCTAAAAAAATGCAATTGGGATCCTTCATAACATTTTTGGCGTTGTTTTAGTATTTTAGGATTTGATTCGACTTCTTCGTATCGAGATAGTCCTAAATAAAAACTTCTATATACTTCTGAAGAACTAATGCTTGTTGATGAAAACTTAACTTCAAAATCAACCAATTCATAGTTTATTTTGTAACCTAAAAGTGCATTATTGATTATTAAAGGTTTGTCTGAATATGCTTTGAAAGTGTTTGTCGTTTCATCATAATCAAAATATAAATCGTCTTCATTTTCAATTTTGGCTTTTCTTCCAACTGCTGTTTGCCCTAAAAATTGTTCGCGAAATAATTGTAGTTTTTGCTTTCTTGAAAAGCGATCTTTTTTTAAAACAACTTCATTCAGAATGTTAACAGCTTCTTTTAGAACAATATTAAGCTCTTTACCATTATCATAATCTTTGATATATTGTGTTTGATATCCAATAAAACTAACGGCTAAAATACTATTCAATTTACCGCCATATTGCAATTGAAATGCACCATCTTTATCA
>JAAFHW010000113.1:0-4884 GCA_013298525.1 Flavobacteriia bacterium | reverse complement strand
TCAGCAATTGTTGCAATTGAAGTTCCATCAAAATAAATATTTGCACCCAGCAAAGGTTGATTTTTTTCATCAACAATTTTACCTTTTACAACTTGGGCAAAAGAAATAGACGAAAATAGAACAACTAGAAAAAAAAAATTGACCAATTTCATACTTACAAAATATCTAAACTTCCTTTTCCTTCACGAATTACTTCTGGCTCATATCCTGATAAATCAATTATAGTTGATGGAATATTATAACCATAACCTCCATCAATTACAACATCAACAATATTTTGCCATTTTTCAAAAATCAATTCAGGATCTGTTGAATATTCTAATACTTCATCTTCGTCATATATAGAAGTTGAAATAATAGGATTTCCTAATTCTTTTACAATAGCTCTGATGATATTATTGTCAGGAACACGAATTCCAACCGTTTTTTTATTCTTGAATACCTTTGGCAAATCATTATTACCAGGTAGAATAAAAGTATATGGTCCAGGAAGAGCGCGTTTAAGTAATTTAAAAGTTGAAGTATCAATTTGTTTAACATAGTCAGAAATATGACTTAAATCGTAACAAATGAAAGACAGATTGGCTTTTTCAAGTTTGATTCCTTTAATCTTTGCAACTTTTTCTAAAGCTTTTAAATTGGTAATATCGCAACCTAATCCGTAAACTGTATCGGTTGGATAAATTATTAAACCTCCATTTTTTAAAACATCAACTACTTTTTTGATAGCTGATTCGTTGGGTTTATCGTCGTATATTTTTATAAATTGTGACATGTTTTTTTGTTTAAAATTTAAAAGAGTTTAAGAATTTAAAGTTGTTGCTCTACGAAATTAAACCATTTTAAGCAATATTGAACAATTTAAACTATCCAATTACATCCAACTTTGCAAAGCGCAACAACAACTTTTTAATTCCACCAACATCAAATCGGATTTCAGCTTTTTTATCAGCTCCTACACCTTCTAGATTGATTACTTCACCTTTACCAAAACGTTCATGCATAACAACATTTCCTATAGTAAGCTTATTGTCAAACAAATTGGAACTGGAATTACTCGGAGCATTATTTGAGACAGGTTTCAATTTACGAATATTTGCAGAAGAAACTGGTTCGTCACCATACTTCTTTGGCGGAGTTCCTGCTGCTGGTTTTGATAAACGCAATTTAGATTTATCAATATCACCAAAAATATCAATATCCATCATAGGTTTATATCGATATCCTCCATTATCAGATGGGTTTATGTATTCTAAATATTCCTCTTTAATTTCTTCTATAAAACGAGATGGCTCACTGTCTGTAAGTTTTCCCCAACGATAACGCGATTGCGCATAAGTAAGATACGCTTGATGCTCTGCACGAGTTAAGGCGACATAAAACAAACGACGTTCTTCCTCGAGATCGCTTCTAGTATTCAAACTCATCGCACTTGGAAACAAATCTTCTTCCATTCCTACCACAAAAACATAAGGAAATTCTAAACCTTTGGCTAAGTGAATAGTCATAAGTGCTACCCTATCATCATCGCCAGTGTCGTTATCTAAATCGGTTGCTAATGCAACATCTTCCATAAACTCCGATAAAGCTCCACGAGCACCATCAATTTCTTTTTGGCCTTCTATAAAATCTTTGATACCACCCATTAAAACCTCTATATTTTCAATGCGTGCAATTCCTTCTGGAGTACCATCCTTTTTTAATTCTTGAACTAATCCAGTTTTTTTGGTAACGTGATCGGTTAAATAAAAAGCATCTTGGCTTTCATTAATAACTTGAAAACTTTTAATCATGGTAACAAAATCTTGCAATTTTGTTTTTGTTCCAGAATTTAATTTCAAATCAATTTTATCAATATGCTCCATAACTTCAAATATGGAACGCTTGTAATGATTGGCTGCAACTGTAAGTTTTTCTACAGTTGTATCTCCGATTCCTCTTGCAGGATAATTAATAACTCTAATTAAAGCTTCTTCATCTTTTGGATTAATAACCAACCTCAAATAACACAAAACATCTTTAATTTCTTTTCTTTGATAGAACGATAATCCACCATAAATTCTGTAAGGAATATCTCTTTTTCTTAAAGCATCCTCCATAGAACGCGATTGCGCATTGGTTCTGTACAAAATTGCAAATTGACCGTTTAGCATTTGGTTTCGCATTTTTTGTTCAAATATTTCACCGGCTACAAAACGACCTTCTTCTCCATCAGTAACGCTTCTATGAACTTTTATTTTTGGTCCAAAATCATTTGCTGTCCAAACAATCTTATCTAATTTGGTTTTATTCTTATCAATAATAGAATTGGCTGCTTCTACTATATTCTTGGTGGAACGATAATTTTGTTCCAATCTATAAGTCTGAACATTATCATAATCTTTTTGAAAATTCAAAATATTGTTAATGTTAGCACCACGAAAAGCATAAATACTTTGTGCATCATCACCTACAACACAAATATTTTGAAATCTATCAGATAAAGCCCTTACAATCAAATACTGCGAGTGATTTGTATCTTGATACTCATCTACCATTATATATCTAAATCTATCTTGATATTTAGCTAAAACATCTGGAAAACGATTTAATAATTCGTTGGTTTTTAATAATAAATCATCAAAATCCATGGCTCCTGCTTTGAAACATCTATCAACATAATTGGCATAAACTTCACCCAATCGAGGTTTTTTAGACATCGCGTCTTGCTCTTGAAGCTCCGGATTATTTAGATATGCTTTTACTGTAATTAGTGAATTTTTATAAGATGAAATCCTGCTTAAAACTTGTTTTGGTTTGTAAACATCTTTATCTAATTGCATTTCTTTAATAATGGAAGAAATCAATCGAACAGAATCTTGAGTATCATAAATTGTAAAATTGGAAGGAAAACCTAATTTATCGGCTTCACTTCTAAGAATTCTTGCAAAAACGGAATGAAAAGTTCCCATCCAAAGGTTTTTAGCTTCGTTGGTTCCTACAATATCAGCGATACGCTTTTTCATTTCACGTGCTGCTTTATTGGTAAAAGTCAAAGCTAAAATATTGAAAGCATCAACTCCTAAACTCATTAGATAGGCAATTCGCATAGTAAGTACACGCGTTTTACCAGAACCAGCACCAGCAATAATAATCATTGGACCATCTTTCTGTAAAACTGGTTGTTGCTGTGCTTCGTTTAGTTGGCTGATATATTTCTGCATCATAAGAATTCGTTCTGTATAATTTTGAGAATTACAAAAATAGGTTTACTAACTATTAATAACAATATTTTAAAGCTTGATTTATTAACTATTTTTTGCATCCAACTTAAAAATTGTTTTTCTTTGTATACAAACTAATTTTCAAACACATGAAATCAAAAATTTTGTTATTCAGTACTGCTTTAGTTCTGTTTTTCGGATGTTCTTCTCCTTCTAAAAATCTTAAAACATCTTATAGTGAAATTAACAATGAAGGAATGATTGTAGGAACAATTTGCATTGAAAATAAAACTTATAGCGGTTATACTTTTGTTTACACAGATGATTTACCAGCTGTTGCTGATTATGCCAACCAAAGTAATGAAATTACCTATAAAAATTCTAGTGGTGATTTTAGAGAAAAAGGAAAAACCTATTTTCTTTTTTCAATTGTAAAACCTGAAGGAAAATACAAGTTTGCAAAAATTAAAATTTATGATAATACTCGTGAAAGACAATCTGAATTTGTAATTCCATTGAATCATAAATTTGTTGTTGAAAAAGGAAAGACAACGTATTATGGACAATTAACCATAAATACTCAAGAAAAAAAATATACTGTAGAAAACAATTTGGATCGAGATAAAGAATGGTTCAAGAAAAAAGCACCTCAAATACAATTTTAAACAATTATGAATACAGATAAAATTATCGAATTAGCCTTTTATACATTACCAGCTTTAATTACTGGTGGAGTTGCCTACTATTCTTTTCAAACCTTTTCAAATAGTGAAGAGAAAAGAAGGAGATTTCATTTACTTAAAGAAAATCAAAAACAATCTTTGCCATTAAAACTGCAAGCTTATGAACGATTAGCATTGTTATTAGAACGCATTAATCCTTCTAAATTATTGATTAGAGTTGCTCCATTAAATGATAACAAAAGTGATTATCAAAATTTATTGATTCATCACATTGAGCAAGAATTCGAACACAATTTGACGCAACAAATATATGTAACTGATGAATGTTGGACAATGATTGCAACTGCAAAAAACACAGTAATTCAAAACATAAGAAAGACTACAATGAATCCTGAAGTTGCTAATGCTGATAAACTAAGAGAAACAATACTAAGTAATCTTTTTGAAAGTGGAGAGTCTGCAACTAATGTTGCATTAAGTTATTTAAAAACTGAAGTAAAAGATTTTTTATAAAAATTATTAGATATAAAAAAGCCGTTTCAAAATTGAAACGGCTTTTTCATTATATAATTAGGGTTTAATATAATTATGGTTTGTTAGCAACCGGAATTACAACATAAACAGTTCTAACCATTTCATTTGAAGCTGGTAAAACTTGTGTATTAATTAATTGTCCGTCTGCAGTGTAAGCTCTAAAAGTAAGTATTTCATTTCTTGGAACACCAGCACTTAAAGTACCATTAGGACCTGTTGTTCCTAAATTCATTAATACATCACCTGTACTTCCATCTTGTCTTGAAATAGTAACTCTAACACCATTTACTGGAGTACCATCAAAGTTTGTAACAACAACATTCAAAGTAGCAACTACATAAGCGTAATCGTTATTCCACCATGTAAAGTGAGAAACATTTCCGATGTATCTGTTACCAATTTTTCTAGAGAAACCTTCTTCTTTCCAAAGACCTGTAGCTTCATCAAAATGCCATAATGGAATT
>JAAFHW010000112.1 GCA_013298525.1 Flavobacteriia bacterium | reverse complement strand
GGTGTTGCAATAGCGACAGAATTGGTCAACAATTGTCCAATAGCTACGTTTGGAATACTTGGTACTGACATTGTTACATCGATAAATCGGTATTCAAAAGGTAATAAATTGACAAAGTTATAAGTAAAACCATTGGCGTTTGAGGTGACAACTTCAGAAGTTGAAACAATTGTACTAGAAGTATTTTTAATAAACGTCAAACTTCCTGCTGCAATAGTTTGATTACCTAAATTGGCATAAGCTACTTTGTTTTTATAATTAAATCCTGCTCTTGGAGCTGTAACAGGAATAATAGTTACCCCTAAATCAGCATAATTGACAAGCGTTGTGATTGGGAAATTATAAGTCAACAATCCTGCACTTGATCCAATGTTGATACCCGTATAACTTGCAATTGAAACACTATACATTGAATTGTATATTGGGTCAATAGTGTAACCTAAATCATAATTGTTCAACATACTGTTTTCATAAATGGTATAAACACCTGTTGGTGCCGTTATATTATGTGTTACACCGCTATTTTTCACATATTGAAATTGTCCTAATGGAAAATTTTGTTCGCCTACTTCTTGAGTTCCATTATTGTTAGTGTCAAGAAAAGCATTCATTCTAATGCCTGAACAATTTATAGCTGCTGTCGAACCTGAATCGGCAGTTATTTTAATAAAACCCGCTTGATTGCTGTAATTGGTAGTCATTATCAAATAATATTGACCTGTCAATGCATTATTTATTACAGGGTGTTCAATTGGCGCAGCTGAAAAACTACAACTCACTGTGTTTGCCGTTGTCAAACTACCAGAACATGGTGTAACCGCATTAGTAAACGGTCCGTAAACAATATAATCAACATCAAGATTGTTTGTTGCAAAATTTATATCGGTACTTTGTTGAATGGTTAAGTTTAAAGTTCCAGGATTGCTAATTTGCATATAAAACCATGTTGGATTTGGAGTAGAAGCAAGGCATCCATAATTATTTCCTGGCTCGGCACTTATTGCTTGATGTGTGTTGGTAAACGGAACACCCAATGCACCGCATAATGAATTTGCAGCAGCACAATTGTGAGCAAGGTTACAATCAGCATATAAGTTCAATTGAATTTGATAGAGATTATCACAATTATTTGCAATAGTTTCTCTAATATAAATTATAGGAGCATTTGTGGTTGTAAAAACGGTAAATGCATTAATTGCTGTTATTGGTAAAGTTTGATTTGTTGCATTAGCCAATGAAGTGTAATAATTCAAAGTGTTTGTTGTAGCTATAAGACTTGAAAGGTCAAAATTTTCACTACCATTACCATTTGAATCACATTGCGTTAATGGAGATAAAACTTGAGAAGCATTCATATTTTTGCTAATAACTAAAAAAGTAAGTGTTTGCATTTGTCCAGTAGCAAGATTTTTTAATACGGCATATAGTGTTCTAGAATATTCAAATGCACAATAGTTTCCACCTAAATTTGCAGTTTGATTGGCAGCATTTAATTGACTGTCATAATAGGAAACAGAATATTCAGCAGGGTTTAAATTCCCTAAAATCAACGGTGTATTTGTAGTCAAATCAAAACAAGGAAAAACAGTGTCAAAGCATTGCGTTAAGTTAACAGGTTGACCTGATGTTAACGAACAAGTTAAAGTTGTAAAAGTGTTTTTTAATATCCAAGCACTTGATTGGTTGTTACTACAGAACGTTTTTAAATATACGGTGTAACTGGTTCCGCAAAGAAGTCCTGTTATCGAATTTATTGTCGTACTTGTAGAAATGCCAGTTGCTGTTGCAATTGGAGGTGCGGTTCCAGATGGTATAACTAGATATTCCCAATTCAAAACTGATGTATTGTTTGTTCCAAGATTCAATAGTGCTGTACTTGAAGTAATGCTTGCAACACTTGTACTTGGAGTGGAACATACTAATGTTGTAAAACTTTGACTCGCCCAATAACTAATGTCGGTTGCAGAACAAATGGCTCTAACATATACTTTATAAGTAGTTCCTGCTAATAAGCCACTTGCGTTAAAAGCATTTGTGGTTGCAATTATTCCCACAGAAGTTGCTGTTGGTGATGCAGCTGTAGCTGGTAAGACTAAGATTTCCCATTGTGTTGCCGTTCCCGAATTCCAAGTGATTGTTGCGTTATTGTAATTTGGTACTGTTGCAATACCTGATGGAGCAATACACGTTGGAGCAGGAGCACAAATAACAGTTGCATTCCAACCTGCTTTATTTACAACGTTATCGCTTCTAAATCTAAAAGTCAAACTTCCATCAGCACTTGTTGAAGTAAAAGGGCCAGGAATAGTAGTTCCCCAAAAAGCACCAGCCAGTCCACCAGGAACACTTCCTGCTGGGTTTCCACTTGATATTTGAGGTGCGTTTATCGAATTTCCATCATATACATAAAGACCGTCCCAACTGGCTTCGGTATCAAATGAAGTGAATTGAACGGTTACTACTTCGCCTGCATTGGTAGGATAAATGGTAACGGTTGAGTCCGTGCTATTGAAATAATTTGCGTTTAATCCACCATTGTCTACAAAAGTTCCTCCACAAACAGGAGCAACCAACGAAGGTGCAAGAGTTGTAAATGAAAAGGTTGTCCAACCACTAAATTGCCCGTTGCCACAATCAGTTCTAACATAATATTTATAGGCTGTTCCTGGTAATAATCCCGCGGATAAATAATTGGTATTGACAGTTGTTGTAGTTCCAGTTGTTGGCAAAGTCGTGATGGTGCTTAACTGAACGGCTACTTGCCAAGAAGCTGCATTGCTGGTGTTTGCCCAAGATAAGTTTGCTGATGTTTGTGTTATTCCAGTTGCAGATAATTGAACAGGAGAAGCGCAAACAGGGGTTGTAATAGTTATTGGATTTGACCAATTACTTACATCATTTGCAGAGCAAATAGCACGAACACAAACAAGATTCACAGCCGAACTTAGGTTTGAAATTACTGTAGGATTAACTGTAGCAATAGTTCCTATCGAAGTTGCTGAAGGAGCTGTTCCTGCAGGCAAAACCAAAACTTCCCATTGATTAGCAGTGCCGTTTTCTGTCCAACTAATGGTTGCAGATTGATTTTGAAAATTAGAGATTAGCACATTTGTTGGAGCCATGCATGTTACTGTCGAAGGTGGACCACAAGTAACATTGGCAGTCCAACCTGCCATATTCATTGAAGCATCGCTTCTAAAGACAAAGGTCAAACAACCACTTGCATCAGATGAGGTTAATTTAGGTAAATTATTTCCTGTTAAATTGCCCGAAAAAGCTCCAGCCAATGTTGCTAACGGACCAAATCCAACAGCATTTGCACTGGATATTTGAGGCGAAGCACTAGAAGCTCCATTATAAACATAAATACCGTCCCAATTTGCTTCGGTGTTGAACGAAGTAAAGGTTACAGTAACTACTTCGCCAGGATTGCTGGGACAAATGGTTATGGTCTCATTTGAATTTGGCAAATAGTTTGCAGTTATGCCACCATTGTCATTAAACTGACTACCACAAGTTAATTGAGAATAACTGGCTGTTGAAACAGCACAAACAACAAATAAAACGAATAAAAGTAATGATTTTTTCATAATTGGTTAATTTTAGAAAAACAAATATACACTGATTTTTAATATGTTGTATGTTTTTTTGTATTTTTTTTAAGATAAAAAAAAAATACTACAATAAACATAAAGAAGAAACAAGTTTTTATTAAAATTTGAACACAACAAATAAATGCAAATTAGTTTCCGAGAATTTTAGATTGATTAACACCTCGTATTATGTATCTTTGTTGATGTGTAAAAAAGCTGGTAACTATTACGAATTTCTGGAATAAAAAAAACAAAAAGTATATCTATGCTGGAATTTGAAAATAAAAAGGAATCTTTTCTTTAAATAATTATTGAAACCCCTGTTTTCAAAAACAGAATTTAATTTAAAGACAGAAAAAATAGATTAATAAAAAGAAAAACATTTAAAAATCTTTTCGATGAAAACGAAGGAATGTTAGTAGGAAAGCAAAGCACAATAAAAACAGTTATTAATAAGAAACAACATATTATTTAATAAATGGAAAAAGTAAAAGCCAAAAAACATCTTGGGCAGCATTTCTTGAAAGATGAAAGTATTGCCAAAGCTATTGCCGACACAATTAACCTTCAAGGATACAACAACGTGCTCGAAATTGGACCAGGAATGGGAGTGCTCACTAAATATATTTTAGAAAAAGAGACCAACGTTTATGTCATCGAAATAGACACCGAATCAGTTGATTATTTGAATCAAAATTTCCCTAAACTAAAAGACAAAATCATCTCTAAAGATTTCTTGAAATACGATATTAAAGAAATTTTTGACAACAATCAATTTGCAATAATTGGTAATTTCCCATACAATATTTCCACACAAATAGTGTTCAAATGCCTCGATATGCGTTGGCAAGTTCCTGAATTTGCCGGAATGTTTCAAAAAGAAGTTGCCGAACGAATTTGTGAGAAAAAAGGAAGCAAAACCTATGGAATTCTATCGGTTTTGGCACAAGCATTTTACGACGCCGAATACCTTTTTACTGTCGACGAAACGGTTTTTATTCCGCCACCAAAAGTAAAATCGGGTGTTTTGCGTTTGCGTAGAAAAGAAAATTTCACTCTACCTTGTAATGAAAAATTATTTTTTACAGTTGTAAAAACCGCTTTTCAACAACGACGTAAAACTTTGAGAAATAGTTTAAAAACACTAAATTTGTCGGATAATTTGCGAGAAGACGACGTGTTTAATCTTCGACCAGAACAATTAGATGTAAATCAATTTATAGAATTGACCCAAAAAATAGAAGCCGATGGAGTTTAAAATCAGCAAAGACTTAATAAAAGAGTTAGAGCAACTCATTGAAACCCAAAACGACCAACAATTGGAAATTTTGCTCAATGACTTGCATCATGCTGATATTGCCGAAATTCTTGACGAGCTGGACTTTGACGAAGCCACCTATATTTTTAAACTATTAGATTCCGAAAAAACAGCCGAAATACTGCTCGAACTCGAAGACGATTTGCGTGAAAATATTCTCGGTAGATTATCGCCAAAAGAAATCGCCGAAGAACTAGACGAACTCGAGACCAACGATGCGGCCGACATTATTGCCGAACTTTCTAAAACCAAGAAAGAACAAGTAATATCTGAACTCGAAGACGTAGAGCACGCCAAAGACATTGTTGATTTGTTGCGGTACAAAGAAGATACCGCAGGAGGATTGATGCACAAAGAATTGGTAAAAGTCAATGAAAATTGGAATGTGTTTACCTGCATCAAAGAAATGCGCATACAAGCCGAAAACATTTCAAGAGTACATTCTATCTACGTCGTGGACAATCAAGACAAATTATTAGGCAGATTGTCCTTAAAAGATCTATTAACCACATCGTCAAAAACACCAATTAGCGAAGTTTATATTAGAAAATTAAACTCGGTAATGGTCGACACCGATGATGTTGAGGTGGCTCGTATAATGCAAAAATACGATCTAGAAGCCATTCCTGTAACAGATGAATTAGGTCGTTTAGTAGGACGAATAACCATTGACGATATCGTGGATGTAATCAAAGACGAAGCCGAAAAAGATTACCAATTGGCAGCGGGTATCACACAAGATGTAGAGGCTGGAGACAGCGTTCGCGAATTGACAAAAGCACGTTTGCCGTGGCTTTTAATTGGAATGGTGATTGAAATTGTAGCGTCGTATGTTTTGAAAATGAACGAATCGACAATGCGAACCTATTTTACCTTAATGATATTCGTTCCATTATTATCGGCAACTGCAGGAAATGTTGGGGTTCAAGCATCGGCTATTGTTGTTCAAGGTTTGGCAAACGGAACTTTGAAAAAGTTTTCAAAAAACTATTTTTCAAAAGAGATGACAGTTGCACTTATCTCAGGAACCATTATTTCAATGTTGTTATTGGCCTATCATTCAGTAATGTATCAGCAATATTTAGTGGGTTTTGCTATATCAATTTCAATAATAGTCGTTATATTATTTGCTGCAACCCTCGGAACATTAGTGCCGTTCTTATTGCACAAAAACAAGATAGATCCCGCAATAGCGACAGGACCATTCGTAACAACAACCAACGATGTTTTTGGAATAATACTCTATTTTACAATTGCAAAATTAATATTAGGGTTTTAGATTTTGTAAAGATGTTTACAATCTAAATACAATTGATGTAAATGCACACTATTTTTATTATGACCAAACAAAGCATCTTTTTGACCGCAATTAATGGAGATTGATTAAAACAGTTTTTTTTCAAACGCGGATTATAAATTAAAAGAGTACTGATATTGTGTCATAGACACGATTTATTATAAAATTTTAACAATTTTTTTTCACGCAAAATTTTAATAAAAACCAAAATCAAAAATCAGTTTTGTTAATGCAACAATGTCAGTAGTAAAACAAACACTTTCCGAATGATTAATTAACTGATTTTCAAATCCACAAGTTTGTGCAATTGTTAGGTTTCAACATAAAAGAGCACAAAGGTTTTCCTTCGTCGCTCATCAAAGGGATAAAAACTTCGTTAAAGAAGATAAAGGAATGATTTTTAGTGATGTGTTTTAGAATCAAGTATTTTCTTGGTATTTCACTTTATTTTTATAGATTTGTCAACTAAAATTCGATATAAAATATCATTATTTAATATCATAAATTAAATTTAACAAAATGAAAATTTTAGTAGGTCACACCGGTTTTGTAGGTTCCAATTTGTCTAATCAAACTAATTTTGACGGGCTTTTTAATTCAAAAAACATTGAAGAAACTTATAATTTAAATCCTGATTTATTAATATATTCTGGAGTTAGAGCCGAGAAGTTTTTGGCAAACTCAAATCCTGAAAATGATTTTTTAATTATTGAAAACGCCATTAGCAACATTAAGAAAATTAATCCAAAAAAGATAGTATTAATTTCGACTGTAGATGTTTATCCAAGTCCGATTTCTGTAAATGAAAATTCAGAAATTGACAATTCTAATTTGCAAGCTTATGGCAAAAACCGTTTGTATTTAGAATCTTGGGTCGAAAATAATTTTGATGATTATTTGATTGTAAGACTTCCTGCATTAATTGGTGTAAACCTAAAAAAGAACTTCATTTATGACATTATAAATGTAATTCCAGCAATGTTGAATCAAGCTTTATTTGACAAATTAAATGCCGAGAATAATTGGATTCAAAACTATTATGAAAAACAAGAAAATGGATTTTTTAAACTAATTTCACTTACTGAAGAAGACAAATCGGTATTAAAAAACAAATTTTTAGAAATTAATTTTACTGCACTGAATTTTACTGATAGTAGAGGCATATTTCAATTTTAT
>JAAFHW010000111.1:5272-7424 GCA_013298525.1 Flavobacteriia bacterium | reverse complement strand
TTCTATTCTTTTAATCAAATCGTCTTCTCTACCTCTTTCAAATTTTAAATCAGAATCTGTAAGCTGTGGAAACTTCTCTTTCAAATCGTCTGCTTGTTGACTCCAATCTCCTGAAATTTTTAGTGCTTCGGTACTTTTGTTGTTTTTTGCTTCCATGATTGTTATAGATTAAATTGTTTCTTTTTGATATATCAAAGGTGCGATACTTATTCTATAAAAGTGTTATAAGGTTACAACCATAAATTACATAATTCACACATTAACAGAAATATAAGAACAAAAAAAAAAGCACCACTATTGTAGTGATGCCTTTTTCATTTAATTTGTTTAATTTCTACATTTTACTCATGTACCAATGTAACTGCTTATCAATTTTTTGAGTATGTAACACTTTAACAATAATTTGTTTCAATCTCAAAAAAGCAGTTTCGCTTTTCACCACATAATCTGTTGCTTTGTGATGAATACATTTAATAGCTACATCAATCTTATCTTGTGATGAAAGCATAATGACCGGAACTTGTTGATTTTCCAGCTTGATTTTATCCAAAACCTCCAATCCATTCATGGCTCCTTTATTGATTCCGTCTAGATGATAATCAAGAATTATGATATCTGGATTTTCGTTTAAATTTTCTAAGCAAAGTTCTCCTGTTGAGAATGTTTTAATTTCAAAGTCGGCACTCTCGAGGAAATCTATTTGTAGTGACTTTAAAAAAAGTGCATCATCATCTACAAGGAACAGTTTTATTTTTTTTTCGTCTAGCATTATTTTGAATTTTTTATAGTAATCAGTTCTTCTTCTAATTCTGTGCAAGCTTGCAAACAAATGGTCTCTAATTGGGTAACCATTTTTAGCACCGTAACTTCATCTAATTGTTGATTAGCGAAATCTTGAATTTTTTTTGCTATAATTTCAAAATCTTGATTTATTCCAACAATAGAAAAGGAAGGAATCAATTTATGAACTGTAGCATAAAGCATTGTCCAATCTTTATCAATATAACTTTGCTTCATTGTTGATATCAATGGTGGCGTTTGCTCTAAATACAATAAAATCATTTCTGACATTAAAGCAGGATTTGATTTTGTTCGCTGCATTAAGTAATTCAAATCGGTGCAACGTGCTTGATTGATTCTTTGAACTACTTTTTCATTGGTTTCTTTATTTTTTTTGTCTAATATTTTTATTATTTTGCTGTATAACAATCGCTCATTGACTGGTTTAGCAATATAATCATTCATTCCAACTGCGTTGCATTTTGATAAATCGGCGGTAGTTACATCAGCCGTTAAAGCAATAATTGGAATGTTAGAATTCAAGGTATTTCTAATGTATTTTGTGGCTTCAAATCCGTTCATTACCGGCATTTGTAAATCCATTAGAATAATATCGTAATGTGATTTTGACATCTTATCAATAGCTATTTGGCCATTAGAAGCGATATCGCATCCAAAACCAAAATCATCTAAAAGCGTTCGCATTAGTAGTTGATTTAAAGCAATATCTTCGACCACTAAAACATTAATATTTTGAACTTCATCTGTAACTTCTTCAATTTCAACTAATAAATCTGCATCCAAATTTGTTTTTTGAAAAGAAAGTTGAAAACTAAAAACAGAACCTACATTAAAATCACTTTGCACTTTTATGGTTCCGTTTTGTCCTTCAACCAATTGTTTTACTATGGCTAATCCTAATCCAGTTCCGCCATACAATCTTGACGTTCCGCTTGAAGCTTGTTGAAAATTTTCAAAAATGGTACTAAGTTTTGAATCGAGAATACCAATTCCTGTATCGGAAACTGCAAACTCAATAATTACTTTATCATTGTTTTCTTCTACCAATTTTACACTAACTACAACTTTTCCTTCAGATGTAAATTTAACCGCATTACTTACCAAGTTGAGAATTATTTGATGCAATCTAACTGGATCTCCAAGTAAAACCTCAGGAATATTTGAATCATATTCTTTTATTAATAAAATATTTTTTTCTTGACATTTGATATCAAATAAATGAATCATCGCCGATAAAGAAACCTCCAATTTAAAAGGCACTTTTTCAAAGGTCATTTTACCCGAATCGACTTTTGCTAAATCTAAAATATCATTAATAAGAACAATTAATGCATCACCACTTATTTTTATG
>JAAFHW010000111.1:406-5262 GCA_013298525.1 Flavobacteriia bacterium | reverse complement strand
CTGATAAGTCAGTTTTCAATACTACTTTAGTAAATCCAATTATGGCGTTCATTGGTGTTCTAATTTCGTGACTCATATTAGATAAAAACTGTTGTTTAGCTTTAACAGAATCTACGGCAACACGAGTAGCATTTTCTGCTTTTATTAAAGCTTCTTCTGCAATTCCTGTTGCATTCTCTGCTAATGCTTTGGCTTCAATTAGTTCTTTTTCAGCTTTTTTTTGCTCAGTAATATCTCTTGCTACTACAACTGCTCCAATAACATTGCCGTCGGCATCTTTATAAACAGAACCATTAAATAAAACGCTTGTTAGTTTTCCATCGATTAAAACCAATGGATAATCTACCACAAAACCTTTTGCAAAAACTTCTTCATAACCTTTCTTGGCTAATTCTGGCTCGGTAAAATAATTGATAAAATCAGAACCGATTAAATCTTCTTTAGAAACATCGGTAACTCTAACTGAAGCTTGATTGGTGTCGGTAATTTTTCCTTCTAAACTGATTGTAAATAATGGATCACGACTTGCTTCAATTAAGCTTAACGAATATTGTGATGCCAATTTTAAAGAATAATTATAGGCTTCTAATTCTTTGCTTTCAACTACTCTTTTTTCTTTTTCTTGGTTTTGAAAATTAAGTTCTTTTCCGGCAATAACTAATTCGTTAGCGCGATTTCGTTTTTCATGCGTTTGAAATTCAAGTTCTTTGTTGGCGATTAGTAATTCATCGGCGCGATTTTGTTTTTCTTTATTTTGAAAAACTAATTCTTTGTTGGCAATAGTTAATTCACTTGCTCTATTTTCTTTTTCTTGATTTTGAAACACTAATTCTTTATTTGCAATAGTTAGTTCGTTAGCTCGTTTTTCTTTCTCTTCATTTTGAAAAGCTAGTTCTTTGTTGGCAATAACTAATTCGGCTGCTCGTTTTTCTTTTTCTTTATTTTGAAATGCTAATTCTTTGTTGGCGTTTTTTAAATCTAGAGCCCATTTTTGTTCGGCAATATCTCTAGCAACAATAACAACTCCAAGCACTTTTTGGTTTTCATCTTTATAAATCGAACCATTAAATAAAACATCGGTAAGTTTTCCTTTTTTATGACGAAGTGTTAATGGCGAATCGGCTACCGAACCATTAGCGAAAACTTCTTGATAAACTTCTCTTGCTTTTTGAGGTTCTGTAAAATAATCAAAAAAATCAGAATCTGTAAGTTCCTCACGTGATAATCCTGTAATGTTTATTGTAGCTTGATTCATATCCATAATTTTACCATCAATATTTATGGTCACTAATGGATCTAAACTTGCTTCTATTAAACTACGAGCATATTGATTTTCTTGATTTTTCATACTTTAAATTTCTTCAATAGGACATCTTCGTTTGTCTTTAAGTAATTTGAAATGTGATGGTGACAAGCCTGTAACTTTTTTAAACTGATTGGATAAATGCGCAACACTACTGTAATTTAATATATAGGATATTTCGGTAAGATTTAATTCATCATACAAAATCAACTCTTTCGCTCGCTCTATTTTATGATTGATAATAAACTGTTGAATGGTAATTCCTTTTACTTCAGAAAAGATATTTGATAAATAAGTATAATCATGATGAAGCTTATCACTGATATAATCTGAATAATTTACTTTGGGAACTTCGTCTGTATAATGAACCATTTCAATAATTACGTTTTTAATTCTCTCAATTAAAACCGCTTTTTTATCGTCCATCAATTCTAAACCATAAACTAATAATGCTTTGTTTAATTCTGTTAGTTTCTCTGCAGACAGTTCCTCCATGATTTCAACTTCGCCCAAGTCAACTAATACAAAATGAAGTCCCATTTTTCTTAACTCTTCCTTAACCACCATTTTGCATCGAGTGCTAACCATGTATTTGATATAGAGTTTCATATAGTTCTTATTTACATTGTATTTGTTAAAGCCTATTCTTCATAACCACTTTTAATCACTGTCGAAATCATTTTAAACTGAACATTAGCATTAAACTGATGCTTAGAGTTTGCTGGTATTATGATTCCTTCTCCTAATTTTAGTTTGAATTTTTTGTCATTTATGGTAATTTCTGCAACACCGTCAATTATTTGAATATAAGTATCAAATGCTGACGTTTTTTCATCTAATTCTTCACCTGCATCAAAAGAGGAAACGGTAACATTACCTGTAGTTTTTTTTATAATAGTTCTACTGACTACAGCGTTTTGCATGTATTCAATAATTTCAACAATGATGTGAATTTTTGATTTTTCTAATTCGGCATTGTCATTGACTTTTTTCATTTTTTTGTTTTTTGTATTATATTTATATTCAAACAATTGTTAAAAAAAACATACACTACAAAGTTGAATAAACTTATCATGTTGTAGTTTACATTTAGATTTTTATAACTTACATAAATCACACTTTTGCAAATGTTTTTCAGGTATATTAGTTAAATAATTGAGAAGAAAATCAGTTATTATTTAAGCTGATTGAATTGGGTTAAATGAAGTAGTAATACCTTACAAAGGCATTTCTCTATAAAGGTAGTTTAAATAAAAGGAATTAAATTTTTATATTGCAGTTATAATTTGAAATGATTAACAATTTAACATAAAAAAAAAGCGACTCTTTCGAATCGCTATTGCTTTATTTATTCTCTATTGCCTTTTGTTTTCGGCTCTTGTAAGCTTTTAGATATTCTCCTTTGGGCTTTCCATCATCAAAAGAACTGAACATAACCGGAAAAGCCGCTTTGCTTCTAGCCTCTTCATTTGAAAATCCTTCGTATTCAATTCTGTAAAGTGCCGAATACATTTGCGCTCTTCCAATTCCGTGATAGCAATGAATCAATACTGGATAATTATCTTGATTGTCCATTATCTTGAAAAAAGAATCCAAATTCTCTTGTTTCGGAACTTGATCGGAACCATTGTTGAAATAATTTACTCCAGGAATTTTTGCTACAGCTTCTTTCTCTGCTGTCAACTCTGCAGGAACTTCTGGATTGTTTACATCATCACCAGTTCCAGGAAAACGTAAATCAACTATAGATTTGATTTTATATTTCTTTACATAATCAGCAATTTCATCTGGCGGAATTACACCACTTTTATAGACCTTACCTTCCGTAATAGTCATGAAATTATGGTTGATATGTCTATCATAAACATACTTTCCTGTAATGCCCAAAACCACTACAACTAAAGCAATTAGTATCTTCTTTTTAGTACTCATGTTATTTATCTTTTGAAGTCAGTTTTTTGTCTATAATGCGTTCCATATAATCTTGTAAGAACGCTTTACAACGTTGCTCTAACAAATTCATTTCGGCATTGCGCTGACCTATTAAATTGTTTTTTAAATCTTTATCTTCCTTTTTGTAGAAACCAACCGCTTTCTCACCATCAAAGGTACAAATATAATTGCCACTCATCATCTGATAATGATCCGAAGAATAACGCATTACAAATGGTGGTACTTTTTTCTCACTTATCAAGCTTCTACCCCAGCTTCTAAAAGGCTTGTCATAACCCATCATGTCTAGCAATGTTGGATATATATCAATCTGTTGTGCCCAATCTTTATTTACACCAACATACTTCTTGTTCGGACTAAAAAACAAAATCGGAACCGTATGAAAGTTTTGATCTTTCAAATAATCATCATAAAAGATTAAATTATCATGGTCTGCAACCAATACGAAAATGGTATTCTGGTACCATTTTTCTTTTTTAGCAGCATTGAAAAATTGTTTCAAAGCATAATCGGTGTAGCCAATACATTGGTGGATAGGATTATCACCTTTCGGAAATTTACCTATATATTTATCAGGAACAATATAAGGTTCATGTGACGAAACCGAAAACAAAGTCGCCATAAATGGTTGCTGTTTTTTCGAAATCGTTTTGTTGAAATACTGCATAAAAGGTTCGTCCCAAATACCCCAAACACCATCAAAATCGGCATCGTTGTTGTATTCGTTTTTACCATAATAATGATCATAACCCAATATGTTTCCGAAACCTAAGAATCCCATCGAACCATTAGGCGCACCATGAAAAAACGAAGTATCATAACCTTCACTTTTCAAAACAGAAACCAACGATTCTATCTTTTGTTTCGGATAAGGCGACGAAGTAAATGCATCTTTAAAAGATGGAATTCCGGCAATAACAGACGACATTCCATGGATAGATTTATAACCATTAGCATAACCGTTTGTGTAAATCATACTATGTTGTGCCAAGGAATCTACAAACGGAGAATATCCTTTATAGTTGCTAATATTCATGTCTTTGTTGAAAGCACTAATGTATTCTTTTGCATAACTCTCCAAAATCAAAATCACCACATTGGGTTTCGTTTTCGGATTGTTTTTATAATGCTTTATTGGAACAAGTAACGAATCGATTGTCGTTTTATCTACCAAATTTACTTTCTTAAACGTATTGGTATTCCAAGTTCTAATAATGGCAAAAGGTGTATTTAAAACAAAATCAGCTTGAGAAGCATCTGTTACAAATCTACTGGCATCGAGTAAATTAATTGGTCGAGTGCTTTTTCTAAAATCGCCTCTAATTCCTCCAATACAAAGAGCTGTAATCAATAAAAAACTAAATACAGAAGCCAAGAAATACTTGAAGTTTGGTTTTGATTCGTGGTGTTTTACTTTTACTTTTTTGTACAAATAAATCCATAGGAAAGCCATCAAGAAAAACAGAAAGAAAACGTGCCAATAATTCACCAAGAAATTCAAGAACAACGAACCTTTATTACTCTCATTTTGAAGCGTATCCAATGATGCTCTGGTACTTCTATTGAAGGTATATTTATAGTAAATAAAATCAATAAAATT
>JAAFHW010000111.1:0-396 GCA_013298525.1 Flavobacteriia bacterium | reverse complement strand
CGTATAAAAAATCAGATTGACAGTAAAATACAAGTAAAATAAAAACTTCTGAAATCCTTTTCTGGTGTTGATTAGTAAAGGTAAAACCGATAAAATTATAAACAGTGAATTGGCATAGAAAATCGTAGTTGTATCAAATGCTAATCCGTGATAACACAATTTTATAAAGGCGACAAAAGAATCTATTTTAATTAAATTTTGATTGTAAAAATAGAACAAAATTCGAGCCATCATATAAAACAAATAGGCCAAACCTATTCTGTAAAACAGCACTTTATATTCGTTAAGTCTTGGAAATTTATTCATCTATTGCTACTACAATTTTGTGCAAAACTACTAAATTGAAAAAGGATATTTAAAAATAAATTGTTAATCTGTAATTTATTAATTAATTTG
>JAAFHW010000110.1 GCA_013298525.1 Flavobacteriia bacterium | reverse complement strand
GCGTTTCTTCAAGTTTGAAAGAAAAAGCCAATGCTCTTTTGCAAATGAATTCGGATCACGTTACTAAATAATATTTTTTGCTTTGGCCTTTAGTGTTGGTTAGTATAAAGGCCATTGCAAAATTTTAAAATCTCAAAAATGAAAAAACATATATTAAAATTAGTGGTTTTAATGAGTTTTATGGGCTTGCTTTTAGTAAGTTGTAATAACTCTCCAAAAGCTAAAGAAGGCGAACTAGAAAACGCACAAGAAGATGTTGTTGATGCTGAAGCTGCTTTGCAACAATCTAAATTAGATTCAGTTAGCGATTACAATACTTTCAAATCTAGTATCGAATTGAAACTTGATGAAAATCAACGACAAATTGATGATATGAAAGTGACTATCAATGCTTCAAAAGATTCTAATAAGGCAATGTACACAGAACAGTTAGCCAAATTAGAAGAGAAAAATGAAGAACTGAAAGCTAAACTTCAAGACTATGATCAACAAGGAACTTCAGAAAAATGGGAATTGTTTAAAGTTGAATTTAATAACGATATGGATGATTTAGGTAAATCTATTTCAAACATGGCGGCGCGTAACATGAAAAAATAACCATCATGAAAACAATAAAATTTTCAATAAGTATCAAAAAAGTAATTTTGATTCTTTCGATTTTATTTTTAGTGATAAGTGTTTCATGTGCTAAGAAAACCGTTTTTAATAATTCACCTATAACTCCAGCTGCAAGAGGCGAAGTTTCGGTGAAAAAAGATAAAAACCAAAATTATAATATTGAATTACAAATTTCGTATTTGGCCGAACCAGAACGATTGAATCCACCAAGAATGACGTATGTTGTTTGGATGTTGACTGAAGATGATAATCCTATAAATCTGGGACAAATTATTAGCACATCAAAACTTCATGTAAAATTTGAAACGGTTTCGTCCTCTAAACCAAAACTGATTTTTGTAACAGCAGAAGATGACCCAAGTGTTCTTTATCCCGGAAACATGAGGGTTTTGGAAACCGATAAGTTTTAAAAGTTTTTAGTTTTACTTTTTGTATTGTTGGTTAGTTTAGGAAAACTGCCTTAGGGCAGTTTTTTTTGTTTTTCTTTTGGTGTAAAAATCTTTACTCGTTCACCATTAATAAACATTTTCATTGAGTTTAAATGAATAGAGAATTCTACTTTTTTCCATTCTGAATCATCTTCATCGGAATAAATGTATTTGTAATAAAAGACATATTCGATACTATCAAATCCTTTAACAAATTTTGGAACGCCATCTTTTGAGCATTCAAAGCCCCAATTAATAGCTTTTTTTGGTTCACCTTCCGTTTGATAAAAACCACTACCATCAGCATTTAATTCAACTATGGGTTCCTGACCTTTATATTGATAAATTCCTGTAACAGAATAATTAATGTCTGTTGTTAAATAGGTTACACCATTTTTTGTATTTATTTCAGTAACCGAACTTTGAGCAAATGAGGAACCGATTACAAACAAAAAAATCCCAAGAACTATTTTTTTTACTTTCATTTTTTATCTTTTTAAATTATCAATTTAATACAAAGTTGTAATCTTGCTAAATGGCTGTTAGGCGATGTTTATTTCGTATTCTTATTCAATTCCTGATAAAAGTCATTTCCAGATATATTTTTTCCAGTTCTAATTTTGAACTCATCCACGATTTCGGCAAGAGTTTGATAATTCCAATCGTTGAATTTATTTAAATAATAATATTTATCTTCTGAATATATTTCCAAGCAATAGCGAACATTTTTTTTGCCTTGTTCTTCTTCTTGAATTTCAATCATTACCTTGTCTAAAACTAGTTTGTCTTCAAATTTTGAATTAAAGTCGTGTCCAAGTATTTGTAAATTATTTTCAGTGAAACGTATTTCGTTTACTATGGTTCTCAAGCGATTGATTTGATAATAAAGTCCAATTAAGAAACAGATTGCAAAAAAAAGCAACCAATAAATTCTGTAATTTGCCATTTCTCCTCTTGATAATCTTCCATAAGTTACTTGTACATATGCAATGATAAAAACTAATACAAAAGGAGCTAGTCTTTTTAGAAGTCTAGTGTAAAATGGGATATAATTTCCGCTAAATGATTTGTTCATATTTTTTCGCTTTTTCCAAAAATATCCTAGCTAACGCGCGAATCCTTTCGCGTTTCATATATTGTAAATATAGTATTTTTTGATGAATATTTTAATATGGTTTTTATTTCTCAATTATTGCTTTAGCTTATTTAGTTACCACGAAAAGTGATTCGCGCGGTAACGTAGGCAATCTTGCTAAACATCTGTTAGCTATAGTACTTGATTTTCTACCTTAATCTGACATATTTTTTTTTCAATGAGTTTTCGGCGACATATTGTAAAGGAACATCTTTAATAGTTATACAGTTTTTTAAAAATTGTTCGACTACTTCAACGTCCCATCCAGCACATGCAGCAGCAAGACCATATCTTGGATCGGAATAATATTTTAGGTCAATCTCTGCACCAAAATCAAAATACTTTTCAATAATTGTCTTTTGTTCTTCCAAACTTGGAATGACTTTATCATAGCCCAAAACATCTAAGAGTGATTCTTGAACAATATAAACATCAATATTCATTAGTTCAAAGAGTGGGCTACAATCATGAATATTTTTTCTTTTCAGTCTAAAATATGCTTTGGTTGTTTCGCTTATTATGGCTCCATTCGTCTGATCAGTTTCTATAGCGTTTTTTAAAATTGCTAAAATTGAAGTGTCATTTTCAAGAACAGCTTCCTTTAGCAATTTTTTTAGTTTATTATCATGGTTTCTCATTATCGATTTTTCAATCTCTTCGGTTCTGTTTTTCATGACGTGATTTTGTATTACAGCTAATGTTTTCGGCTTCATGAAGTGGCGTTGAACCAATACCAAGCCTTTACAAATATAACCAAAACTTTAAATTAAAAACCTTTCCGATTTCTGATAAATCCCAAGTCTCTCCATTTCTTGAAACCACTGTTATGCGATGGCTTTATTTCAATCTCATCAAAATTATAGTCTCTAAGTCAGTTGCAAAAATAATTTTATCAGTTTTAAATTCAGTTTCAATATTCACTCGCTCATCTTTTCTTGCAATTATTCTGTATGATGAATTTAACATTCCTTCAGAATTGAAAGTTAAAATTTGATTTTTTTCATCAAAATTCCATTTTCCATATGAATCATCAAAAATAAATCCACATTGAAGTAAATGCAGTTTCTGCACTTGCAAATCATTTTCTTTCTGAAACTTTATAACTCTTAGATTTAATTTGCTGTAAAAATATGCTACATAATATTCAGTAAGACGTTCATTTTTAGTTTCAATATTTTTGATTTTGAATATAGTAATAGTGTCCTTTTTAGCAACATTAATGCTATCAATACCAGTAAACCAATTTGTTTCTTCAAAAATCTCTTTTTTTAAATTTTGAGAATAAGAAATCGATAAATAAGAAAATAAAATTAATATAAAAATTCCCTTCAATAAGATTTTTTTTAAATAGCTGCTAACGTTTCGTGGCTTGCAATTGTTGCAAACGGCTTTTGGGAGAAGTGCTTCATTCTTCATTATATTCTATCTCGATTTCTACAAAATTTTCAAGGCCAGTTGCCTTCATTTCTTCTAATTTTTGTTTTAAGCGTTCGGAGATTAAATATTCTGAATTATGTACATCGTGAATTAGAAATAAATCTTTAGGTTTTTTATGTAAAACTAATTTATAATAACTTACTCTGTCTGATAAATAAAAACAATTTTCAACATTAGAAGCATAATCATTTGCATTCTTTATTGATAACATTTCTATATTATTTCCCCACTCAAATTTTCTTGTATTTTCATTAAATAATCTTTCTTCGCTAAAAAATTTAGACTTTTCAAAATCAATCATTGAGTAATCAACATTACCTCTAACTAGTTGTAATAAAAAATAATTATAATCAATTCCTTTAAATTCATAAATTGGTAATTTATACAATTTGTGATTCATTAAATTAAAATCTAATATTATTTTTTTTATTCTTTCTGAAATAATAAATCCACAACCATTCATTGTAGATGGGTAAATAAAATCGACCAATCTAAAGCCTCTTTTAAAAATTAATTTTGAAAACACAGGTTCTTTAGAATAAAACTCCCAAACATTCAAGTTCTGTTGAGAAAATTCATTGTCGGGATTGTATTTTGGATAATAATTTGGTTCGAAACCATCAATTATTGCTGTGTTTTTACTTTCTGTTGATGTACTTAAAATATAATATTTCATGATTTTTCAACTTAGTTTAATTTTTTGTGAGTGTTTTGCACTTTTTGTGTTTTTTTGAAATGTGTCAAAACCTAATTTTCTATAAAATCTATAGATTATGTAATTCTCCGGTTTTTTGGGCATTTCTGCCAACTTGTATATAGGCACCACAAACAAACATTAACAAATAATCATAAATGTTTGTAAGACATGTAAATATATAAAAAAATCCTTAACTGCTTTAACACAATTAAGGATTTCAAATGTTTTATAAAACGAGTTATTGTTTTTCAATCCAAAGTCTTGCATTGACAAAAGCTTCAATCCAAGGTGAAACTTCATCCTTTTTATCAGTTGGATAGTAAGCCCAATTCCAAGGAAAAGTAGAACGCTCAATGTGTGGCATCATTACCAAATGTCTTCCAGTTTTGTCGCACATCATTGCTGTGTTAAAATCAGAACCATTTGGATTGGCAGGATAACCTTCGTAAGCATATTTGGCTACAATGTTGTATTTTTCTTCAGTATAAGGTAATTTGAATTTTCCTTCACCATGCGAAATCCAAACACCAAGAGTTGTTCCAGCCAAAGTATTCAACATCACCGAATGATTTTCATGAATCGTTACCGATGTAAATCCGCTTTCGTGTTTGTGCGAATCGTTGTGATGCATTTTTCCATGAACTTCATGTTCCGGATTAATTAATTCTAATTCCATAAACAACTGACAACCATTGCAAATTCCAACAGAAAGTGTGTCTTCACGTTCAAAGAATTTTTTCAAAGCAATGTTTGCTTTTTCGTTGTATTTGAATGCTCCAGCCCAACCTTTTGCCGAACCCAAAACATCCGAATTGGAGAATCCACCAACAGCTCCAATAAACTGAATATCTTCCAAAGTTTCTCTTCCCGAAATCAAATCGGTCATGTGAACGTCTTTTACATCAAAACCAGCCAAGAACATCGCATTCGCCATTTCACGCTCCGAATTACTTCCTTTTTCACGAATAATAGCCGCTTTCGGACGAGGTTTTGTTGCGTCAATCACAGGTTTCAATCCTGTAAAATGACTTGGGAATTTATATTGTAACGGCTGATTTGGAATGTTTTCAAAACGCTCTAACGATTTTCCGTTTTTAGTTTGTTTTTGGTCAAGTAGGAAAGAGGTTTCAAACCACAATTCTCTGTAAATTCCAATATTGAAATTCCAAATTCCAAAATCTAAAGATGGTTTATCTTGAACCGAACCAATCTTGAAAATTTCCATTCCTTCAAATGCTTTTTCAAAAACAGCGTCATCATTTGCTTGAAGTACAATTCCGATATTTTCTGCAAATAGAATTTTGACTAAATCTTTTTCTGCCAAAGCATCGAAGGATATTTTTGCACCCAAATTAACATCAGCAAAACACATTTCTAACAAAGTTGTGATTAATCCACCACTTCCAATATCGTGTCCTGCAACTATTTGTCTATCTTTTATTAATTCTTGAATGGTATTAAATGCCTTCTTGAAAAATGCAGCATCTTTAATCGTTGGAGTTTCTGAACCAATTTTATTTAAGGTTTGCGCAAACGAACTTCCACCCAATTTGAAATCATCTTGCGATAAATTGATGTAGTAAATCGAACCTTTATTTCTTTGTAAAACAGGTTCCACCACTTTAGTAATATTCGAACAATTTCCAGCAGCCGAAATAATTACGGTTCCTGGAGCAATCACTTCATCATTCGGATATTTTTGTTTCATAGAAAGTGAATCTTTTCCTGTCGGAATATTGATTCCCAATTCTATAGCAAATTCTGAACAAGCTTCTACAGCTTCATATAATCTTGCGTCTTCACCTTCATTTTTACAAGCCCACATCCAGTTGGCAGAAAGTGAAACCGATTTTAAATTGTCTTTTAAAGGAGCAAAAACTAGGTTTGATAAAGCTTCCGCAATCGCATTTCTACTTCCAGCTTTCGGGTCAATCAACGCCGAAATAGGAGCGTGCCCAATAGAAGTTGCAATTCCTTCTTTACCATTGTAATCCAAAGCCATTACACCAACGTTATTCAATGGCAATTGTAATGGTCCTGTGCATTGTTGTTTGGCAACTTTTCCTCCAACACAACGGTCGACTTTATTAGTCAACCAATCTTTACAAGCAACAGCTTCTAGTTTTAAAACTTCTTCTAAATAAGCAGGAATATTTTCTTGAGAATACGCTAAATCACTATAATTTCTAACAATAGTTTTGTCAGTCATAATGGTTTTAGGTGAACTTCCGAAAAAGTCTTCTAACGCATAATCCATTGGTTTTGCACCAGTAGTTTTCGACTCAAAAGTAAATCTATGGTCATTAGTAACATCACCAACTTGATACATTGGAGAACGTTCTCTGTCAGCAATTTTTTGAAGTGTTTCGATATCTTTTTTACCGATAACCAATCCCATACGTTCTTGCGATTCGTTACCAATAATCTCTTTAGCAGAAAGCGTTGGATCTCCAACAGGTAATTTATCTAAATCAATTAATCCACCAGTTTCTTCAACTAATTCTGAAAGGCAATTCAAATGCCCACCAGCACCATGATCGTGAATAGAAACAATTGGATTGTTATCGCTCTCTACCAAACCACGAATGGCATTAGCAGCACGTTTTTGCATTTCAGGATTCGAACGTTGAATCGCATTCAATTCAATTCCAGAACCAAAAGCTCCAGTATCTGCAGAAGAAACCGCAGCGCCACCCATTCCAATTCTATAATTTTCACCACCAAGAATTACGATTTTATCACCTTCTTGTGGTTTCTTTTTGATGGCTTGATCTAATTTTCCGTAACCAATTCCACCAGCTTGCATGATTACTTTATCGTAACCAAGTTTCCTAACTTGCGCTGAGCTTGTCGAAGTGTCGGAGGCTGAGGTGTCACATTGAGCCTGTCGAAATGCACTCGAAGCCTCACTATACTCAAATGTCAAAACCGAACCAGTAATCAAAGGTTGACCAAATTTATTTCCAAAATCGGAAGCTCCGTTGGATGCTTTTATCAAAATGTCCATTGGAGTTTGGTATAACCAAGGACGTTCTGCCATAGCTTCTTCATATTTTCGGTTGTTAGTCAATCTTGAATATGATGTCATGTAAACCGCAGTTCCAGCTAAAGGCAAAGAACCTTGTCCGCCAGCCAATCTATCTCTAATTTCTCCACCAGAACCTGTTGCTGCACCATTAAAAGGCTCGACGGTTGTTGGAAAATTATGGGTTTCAGCTTTTAAAGAAAGTACCGAATCAA